>JABCOB020000106.1 GCA_013333835.2 Bacteroidia bacterium | reverse complement strand
TGATGGTATCGTTGCCTCGGGTGAAGCGGTCGAAAATCCGCGAGAGCCGGTCGGGTGCAATCCCAGCACCGTAGTCTTGTACCGTTATGCGTAGCTCCTCGCCAGCCATCTCTAGGGTGACATCCACTGAGCTTTCCTTCTTGCTGAAATTCAGAGCATTGCTCAGCAGATTGGCAAGCACCAGCTTGAGGTAGATAGGATCGGTGTTGAATGCGAAATTGCCCTCCTTGGTGTCATCCTTGGGCAGGCGGTTGTGCACTTTCACCTCCACCTGCCTTTTGCGGAGTTCGTAGCGGAAGCTTTCGATTATGCCATCTACAAGAGCTTGAATATCGACGCTTACCACCTCGGGGACCTCTTCACCCGCCTCCACCTTGGCTGCGAAGAAGATATTGCGGAACTGGAAGTCAAGACTGAAGGCCTCCGAATGGATGAGGGCTACCATCGACACCACCTTTTTCCAGCTCTCCTTATCTACGCTGAGTATGGCGCGCGAGAGCCCGAGGATGGAGGTGAAGGGATTGATGATCTCGTTAGTGATATTGCTGATGAAGTGGCTCTTGAGTGCCTCGGATTCCTCCAGTTTTTTATTCACCGCGCGAAGTTCATCATTGAGGGTGGTTAGCTCGCCTACGGTTTGGTTTGTCCGCTCTATGCGACGGCGCAGCTCCTCCAAGAGTGCGGTATCGCTGAGTTGGGTGCAGGCCGTGGTGCTGGCATCTAGCTTCTGAGGTTGCTTATCCTTGGGGTTCATCGCTTTGATATAAGGTCTAGACCCTACGGAATATCGTAGGTTTGATTGGTTTGAGGGGCAGGTTCATGTTCATGATAGATTCTGAGTGCCCCAGGAAAAAGTAGCCGCCTATTTTCAGTTTGCCGCACAGTTTGCGGATCACCTCCTCCTGCGTTTTACGGTCGAAGTAGATGAGTACATTGCGGCAGAATACCACGTCGAAGTTCTCACTCACGGGGTAGTTAGCATCCATGAAATTGAGGCGGCGGAATTGCATGTGCCGTCGCAGTTCGGGCACTATTCGCACCGTTGGGTGTTCGCGATCTTTGCTGCGCAGGAAGTAGCGTTTTTTGAGCTCTAGGGGAATGCCCTCCACACGCTCCTCTTTGTACACCGCATTGGTAGCCGCCTGTAGGATGCGGGTGCTGAGGTCAGTGCCTAGGATTAGGAAATCGCGCCCGGGGCAGCCCTGGTTGAACTCCGAGATTACGATGCCGATGGTGTAGGGTTCCTCTCCGCTGCTACAGCCTGCACTCCAGACGTTGATACGCTGGTTGCCAGGCTTGCTGTAGAATTCGGGCAGCACTACCTCCTTCATGAACTCGAAGTGTACAGGCTCGCGGAAGAAATCGGTCTTATTCGTACTCACCACGTCGAGCATGTGGATGATTTCATCCCCCCCCCCATCGCTCAGCACGTAGTCAGCATACGTCTTGAAATCGTCAATATTCAATGCCCGCAGCCGTTTCTGTAGCCTGCTCTGCAGCATGATACGCTTGGCGGGTGGCATTTTGATGCCCGCCGTGGTGTAGATGAACTGACTTAGCCTCCCGAAGTCCGCGTCGCTCAGCTCCATACGATAGCTGCTGTGCAACCCGGCGAGGGGGTCATTCACGCCGATCTGCCCGGGGATGCTCAGGGCTTCTAGCCCATGGGGTTCTCTTGCCTCTCCTGCTGCCATAGACTGCTATAACCTACAATGTGAGCTCGGGAATAATAAGCTTTTTAGCCATTCTGGGCTGGTAGCGACACAGAGCCCCCAGTGGCGTTGTGGTGTTTTCAGCGTTCTCACATCAGCCATTTTCACCCGGAAACCATTCTATCCCACGCTTCTCAGTGTTTCCATGCGTTCCCAGCCTTCTAGAATCATGGAGACCAAGGCTTTGCGCAGCCGTTCCGTTGTCCTTGCAATGATGCTTGCGGTGGGCAGGGATTTTAACGCTAGAGCGGAAGTGGCCGCCATACGCGCTAGGCCGCACGTAGCACGTGCCTAGCAAAATCCCTGCCGTAGCAGATCGTTCAGCCATTATGGCAGACCCCTTCCTGTTTGTCCGCCAGGTTTAGGCTACTGTTGATACTGTTGAGGTCTGCTGGTGTAGCAACCTGACTGGTTTGCAGGCATTACTCCGCGGTTGGCGCTGTGCCATCCATGGTGCTCTCTACCGTCCGCTCGTGTAGATCTACGATTTCATCGGTGCTGAACACCTCATCCATATTCAGCAGCATGATGAAGGTATCATTCACATTCGCCACGCCCACTATGAATTCGCTGCGGTAGCGGGTGCCAAGCGAGGGGGGAGGGAGGATCTTGTCGTCATCTATCTCTATTACGGCCTGCACAGAGTCCACCAGGGCCCCCACGTGTACTGATTCGCCCTCCAGGTCGATATCCATTACCACAATGCAGGTGTTGGGGGTGAATTCCGTAGGTGTCATCCCGAATTTGATCCGGGTGTCTACCACGGGTAGCACCGAGCCGCGGAGGTTTATGACCCCTTTCATGTACTCGGGTGCGCGTGGTACATCGGTTATCTTGGTCATCTCCAAGATATTGAGAACTTTCCCCACATGGGCTGCGAATTCCTCTTCGCCCAGCTTAAAGGTGAGGTATGAGTTGATTTTCGTTGTGCTAGTCCCTGTTGATTCAGCCATAGCTGTTGCCTCCCTAATTCAAAATCGTAAGTATCTGAAAATCTGAAGCCTGAAATTGCCCTTCGGCTAGGCTCTGTATGGGTATCCCTACTTGTCGTCTTCGCCCACACTTTCGGCTCCTAGCGTGAGGGCATCCTGATTGGTGAAGAACTTGATAATGCGATTCGTGTCCATAACCAGTGCCACCGTGCCATCGCCAAGGATGGTGGCGCCAGAGATCATGTCTTGCCCCTTGTAGTGGCGTCCGAGCGGTTTCAGCACGGCTTGGTACTCGCCCACCACCATGTCCACCACAAAGCCCACTTTCCGCTCCTCGAAGTTCACCACTATCACCTGTTCGTGCTCGCCAGAGAATTCTGGGAGGCCGAATTCCTCGCGGAGGTTGAAGAATGGGATCTGAACACCGTCTAGCACCACCACGTCGTTGAATTGGTGTACCACCTTGCGATGCTCCACAGCGTAGATCTTGTCCACTGCCGCGAGCGGGATTACGTAGGAGGTGGAATCTACCTTCACCAGAAGCCCGTCGATTATCGAGAGCGTGAGCGGCAGCTTGATGGTGATGGTGGTGCCAACTCCCCGTTCAGATTCTACCTCCACCTCGCCGCGCAGCTCGGCTATTTTCCGTTTCACCACGTCCATGCCCACGCCGCGACCAGAGATGTCGGTAACCACCTTTGAGGTGCTGAAGCCAGGGGCGAATATCAGGTCGAGGCATTCGCGCTTGGTGAGCTTGCGGTCTGCGGTGATTATTCCCTTCTCCACAGCCTTGTCGTGTATGGCCTGCTGGTCGATGCCTGCCCCGTCGTCAGATACTTGGATCATCACGTTCGCACCGCTGTAGTAGGCCTTTAGCAGTATGGTACCCTGCCGTGGTTTCCCTGCACGTATACGGGTCTCCACGTCCTCTATGCCGTGGTCTAGGCTATTGCGCAGGATGTGGAGGAGCGGGTCGGCCAGCCCCTCGATTATCGTTTTGTCCAGCTCGGTGTCGCTCCCCTCGGTTACGAAGCGCACCTCCTTGTTCAGCCCTTTGGAGAGGTCGCGCACTAGGCGGTGGAAGCGGGTGATGAGATTCTCTATTGGGATGAGGACGATGCTGAAGGCGATGTCACGGAGCTGTCGGCTGAGCTTTTGCACATTCTCCGAAATGGCCATGAGGCCCGGGAGGTTGCTCTCCTCGGCGAAAAGGGTGAGGCGAGCCTGCGTGGTTACGAGCTCAGAGACGAGGTTCATGAGTTCGTCGAGCTTCTCGGAGGCCACCCGGATGGATGATATGGCCACATCTTTCGCGAGGGTTCTGGTTGGGGTAGCGGCGCTGTGCTTGGCCGTGTTGGCATCTACCACCTCCACGTGCGAAGGCACTAGATGGCGAACAGCCTCTGAGCCTACCGGTCCCCCGGGCTGTGCCCAGAGGCGTTTGAGCTCGGTGGCGAACTCCTCTTTTTGCAGGAGATTACCGCTGTCCAGTTTTACGATCTCTAGGTCGGCATCGTTCTCCACGAAGATGAATACGTCATCTATCGCATTCTGCCCTTGCGTAGTGGCCACCACTACCTCCCAAGAGGTGTAGCAGAAGGTGGGTTCCATCTCCAGGAGTCCGGGGACCTTGTCAAGGTTGGCCCGCACGAGCGATTCGCCTAGGGAGTTGAGTTCATCTACCTGGTAGAGGGGGTTCGTACCATTGTTGAAGATGTCGCTCACGGGGGCGTAGCGCACGTAGAAAGTTTCATAGCTACCGCTGCTTGGCGCGGC
>JABCOB020000105.1 GCA_013333835.2 Bacteroidia bacterium | reverse complement strand
TCGCTACGCGCTACCCGAGAAGGCGGTAACCCTCTACAAAGAGGATGGTGAAATCCCCGTAACCATAAGCACCCAGGGCACCGTACCACCAGGCTGCAGCATGGCGGCATGGGTGGATTGGGATGACAACGGTGAGTTCACCCAGGAAGAGCAGACCATAGCATCACTACACGCGGGCAAGAATTCGCTAGCCACGCTAACCCTTAACCCCACAGCAGCCCAACCTGGGCTTAAGCGGATGCGCATTGCCATAGCCCCCACCGGGCGGCTTAGCTCTCCGTGCAACTCTACCGAGGATGGCGATGTGCAGGACTGCTACATCAATCTGCTGGAGGGGCATTACCCCGGGCACGGCGACCTGGCCATCACCCAGGTAGATGCCGGCGGTTGGGGGGAACCCAGGAGCGACCAGGAGGTAAAAATTACAATAAAGAACCTATCTAACAGCTCCTTCACGGGCAAGCTGAAAGCTACCTTGACGGTGGATGGAGGTACACCCCAGAAAGAGGAACTAACCTGTGCCGATGTGCTACCCCCCTACACTGGCACTACCACGCTCACCCTCAGGAACAAGGCGACCCTCACCACCGTTGGCAAGCATACCTTACTGGTTGAAATAGAGGAGATTCCCACCTCTAACAAGGAGAATAACACCGCCAGCACCGACATCTGGATTGCCGTACCGCAAACCGATGGAGATTTCTACGCGCTGAATATAGAGAGCTACCAGCATGAAAATGAGCGTATAGCAGTGAATAGCGTGGCCCAAAAGCTCAGCACCGCCTACATGGATCTCAATGGGCCTAAGCCTATCACCCTAGAGGCGGTATTCCGCACCAGTAGGCCACAGTTCGGCGAGCTGATCAGTGCCCCGGGTCTGCGGGTATTCACCACCTACCTCGTGGCAGGCTACCCCATTCCAGACAATGCCATTCTGGTACAGGTGGGCGGCATTAAGCTCTTGTGGTCGGGCAAGGGCACTATCACCCCTGGCAAGTGGCATCATATTGCGCTGGTGTTCAACGAAATCAGCTTCCTCGACAGCAAGGTGCATCTCTTTATTGATGGCGCCGAAGTCCCCCTAACCAACTACCAGAATCAGCAGGGGCATCCGACCATTGACAACGCGCCCCAGCACTTCTCTCTTGGCCTTATGCCCAAGGTCGACGGGCGGCTCAAGCTCTTCCGGGCATGGGCAGAGGACAAGACGGCAGAACTCCCCGGGCTGCAGTACACCTACGTTCGCCAAGCAGACAACACGCTACCCCAGGGTTGCCTGGCAGAATTCACCTTTGACGAGGGGCCGCGCAATGCCCTGAGCCTCTCGCCCAGCGGCGATGTGGGTACCATTACCGCGGGGAACGATGCGAGAATAGAGGCCGCAGATGGCGGTATATGGCAGAAGGTGAATGCGTTAATCGCCAACATCCAGTTCGACCACCAGAACAGCTACGCCGAGGTGGTGGAGAACCAGAAGTACGAGATCACCTTTGAGCTCGGCACGCCTAAGACTACGCCTATCAAGGGTGTGATTACGCCAGCCTGGCCTACCCTACAATTCACCTACAAGGGGGCAGCCATTGATGCGAATACCCCCTTTGACTTCACCAGCGGACAGGTAACGATTACCGCCAGCGGGCAGCTCTTTGGGCGAACAATTAACCAGGAAATCAGCCTGGTGTACAAGGAGGATGCCTCGGGTGCGGCAGACCTTACGAAAATCACGCTGTCCAAGGCGGCCAACCCGGGGCTGAAGGATGACGTAACCACCACGGTAAGCTCTCGGCAGGTGGGCATTGCCATCCCGGAAAGCAAGGGGCGGCTAGAAAATCCGGCCAAAACCAGGCTCACCTATGAGATTTCACCCGCTGCAAAGCTCTTCCACAATGGGCAGGAGCTACCCAACGGGGGCGAGCTAGACCTCTCAGCCCCCACGGTGGTAGAAGTGGTAGCCGCCAACGGGCATAGGCAGGGGTACGAACTCCGCCTGGAGCAGGAGCAGAGCATAGTGTGGACGCCCACCAAGACCGCCTTCACCTACGGCGATACCCCAGTAGCGGTAGATGCCATAGCGAGCTCTGGGCAAAAGCTCACATTCACCTCCAGCAACGCCGCAGTGGCCACTGTACTCGACGGCAAGCTCATAATCGGCACACCAGGCAGCACCACCATCACGGCCCTCCAGCCTGGCGCGCACGGTTTTGGCCCTGCTGTCCCCGTAGCGCATGAAATAACGGTGGCGAAAAGGGCCATTGACATTACCCCTAAGATTGCCGACGTGCCGCTGGGCAAACCCATAGCGTGGGACTACAACTTCACTACCCTCGTAAAGCAGGAGGATATCTGGAGTATGCCCAACCCCCTAGGGAAGAATGCCTTCAGGGTGCTGAACGCGGACAACGAGGAACTCCCTGTGGATGCCATCCTCCCCATTGGCACCTACACGGCAAAGGCGGGCAGTGGCTACGAGGATAGCAACTACATCTACACCCCCAAAGATGCCTCTTTCAGCGTGGTACAGGGCAAACTCTGGGCAGTAACCCTAACGGTGGTAACCCCCGACGGCGACCCAATACCCGATGCGGCGGTGCTGCTCGGCAAGGAAGACCGGCGTACCAACACCCAGGGAATATGCCAGTGGTACCTAGAGGCGGGCAGCCAGTACCCCATTACCGTAATGAAGGAGGGCTATGGAACTGTGAATGAGACTGTAGATCTTACCGAGGGCGCTAGCATTGCCCGTACCATTACGCTGCAGCCCGCCACCATCACCCTCACCTACACTGCGGGCAGCCACGGCACCCTGCTAGGGAACGCTGTGCAAAAGCTTGCGCCTGGCAATGCCGGAGAGGCTGTATGGGCAGTACCTGAGACGGGATACCGATTCGATAAGTGGAGCGACGGGCAGGCCAACAACCCCCGGCTCGACACCAATGTAACTCATGGTTTCACGGTAGAAGCGGCATTCTCCAAGCAAACCTACACCTTGACCTACAGCCTAGAGGCGGGCGGCAGGCTGGCCAGCGGAGCTGCTACCCAAACTGTGGAAGCAGGTGCAGATGGTGCCGAGGTTACAGTAGACCCCGAGGAGGGCTACTTTTTCGTTGGGTGGACGGATGGCAACCCCAACCCCTCGCGTACCGATAGGGCTGTATCGAGCAACATTGCAGTGGTGGCACGTTTTGCCAAATACCAAACCCTCCCGCACTTCAATAGTTTCGAGGAACGGAAGCTTACCGAAGGGTGGTACTCCATAAGCACGGGCAAAACCCTAGCACCCTGGGCGGTAACCAATCTGGATGCCGAGGAGACGAAGTGCCTCGACGGCTACTACGCCCTCATAGACGGCAATGCCTACGGGCAGGATGCCAACGTGGAGAGCTACCTCTACTCGCCGAAATTCAGGCTGGAAGGGGTGACGACCGATGTTATCATCTCGGCAGACTACTGGTTCCGCCGGTTCTCGGGGGCCGATGAGTTCGACCTAGAATACAGCGTGGATGGCGGTGCTTGGACTCAGCTCGGGACGCTGGAACGCGATGACAAGCGTCGTCGTATTCAGGAAACTATACCTGTGGCCACCCTCCAGAATCGGCAGACCCTCCAGTTCCGCTGGCACTACAAGGCGGTGTGGGGCTACTTCGCCATGATAGACAACGTGGCGGTGGTGGCAGCCCAGAGCGCACCCTTCACCCTTAGCTACGTGGCAGAACCCGCTGAAGCTGGCACATTCTGGATACCAACTTCCACAGGGTTCAACCAAATAACCCAGCAGCGGGTGAACCAGGGCGGTTTCCCGGCTCCAGTTACCGCAAGGCCTGAATCTAACTACCGATTCTACAAATGGAGCGACGGCAACACTAGCATCCTGCTACAGCCACAGCATCCTGTGTTCGCCAGCCAGACCATCACCGCCCGCTTTGTGAAGATGAGCGAAGCGATAATAGCCTACCGGGCCAACCCCGAGGAGGGCGGACACTTCACCATCGACGGGCAGCCCGCCACAGAGCAGCTGGTGGCCATAGGAACTGTGCCAAAGGCAGTAACCGCAGTGCCTGCACAGGGCTATCGGCTCGCCTACTGGAATGACAACGGCGACACCAACCCAACGCATACGCTTAGCCAGAAAACCCGGGATAACACCGAGGTGGTAGCCACCTTCGTCCGCATCCAAGGGCAGGCGGTAACCATAGAGGTAACCGATGGCAAAAATCCACTGCCCGATGCCCTGGTGAAAGTGGGTGGCGACTCCTTAACCACTGGGGCTGACGGCAAAGCCCTATTCGACCTGAAGGAGGGCACATACACCTGTACCGCATCCAAAGAGGGCTACCAGAGTGCCACCAAAGCTTTCACCGTGGCCGGCACATCCGTAACCCTCCAGGTGGTGCTATCCAAGAATGACGATAACCCAGACCCCGCGGTAGAGGCGCAAGAACCGCTAGCCCGCGTGGAGGTACTCCCGAATCCCTTCACCGCAGAGCTAACGCTAAGCGGGCTAAAGGATGCCGAACGGGTACGCATATTCGATGCCCGTGGGCTAGAGCTGCTCTCCATTCCAACTAACGGGGTAGAGAGGCTCACACTCCAGCTAGAGCATCTCCCCGCAGGACTCTACCTGGTGGTGGTAGAAGGGCAGCGGGCGCAGAAAATCCTACGGGTGGTGAAAATGTAAGAGAAAAACAGAGGTGCGGGGGCTAGAATCGGCGATTCTGGTCCCCGTTTTTCTACACAACATTTGGCTTTCTCGTTAGCCTTTTCTACTTTTGCTAATCAGAAAGCTCGCCGTAACGGGTGCAGTTAAAACCACACAGGGGGACACTGCGTGCCTGTGCCAAACGACTTGGGCAGCCCACGGGAGACCTGTTTTTCGTGAAGAATTGACTACACACCATTTAGCATACATCACATCATGGTAAAGGCTTTACAATGGAGCCCTGGGTTCAGAATAGAATGCTCAATCCGCAATAATTGGGATCGCCCGGCCTACACCGAGTGGGAGGGTGAAACGGTAACCTACGCTGAGGTTGCCCGCCGTATAGCACGGATACATGCGCAGCTCGAAGCACTCGGGGTCACACGTGGTGATCGGGTGGCGCTGGTGGGGCGAAACTCCAACGGCTGGGCTATCACCTTCATGGGCATCATTACCTACGGCGCTGTGGTGGTACCCATACTCCACGAGTTCAAAACCAGCAACATCTGCCACATTGTCAACCATTCGGAGGCCAAGGTATTCTACCTTACGCAATCATACTGGGAAGCGATAACCGAGAGCAGCGTTCCGCATGTACGGGCCTTCATCAACTCGCGCACGGGTGTGCCGTTCTACATCCAGGGCGATGACAGCGTTAAGATAGAGCTAGCCCGTATCCAACAGCGCACATGGGAGGAGGTTACCCCCCTCTCGCTCCGCTACTACCACGGCATGGGCGATGAGCTGGCCGAGATCAACTACACCTCGGGCACTACCGGATTCTCCAAGGGTGTGATGCAGCCCTACCGCGCGCTAGCCTCAAATATCGAGTTCGCCAGCGGGGTGCTCGACCTCCATCCGGGCGACACCGTGATCTCGTTTCTCCCCTTGGCGCACAGCTACGGGCAGGCCTTTGAGTTCATCTACTGCTTCTGCCGGGGGAATCATATCCATTTCCTCACGCGCACCCCATCGCCCAAGATTATCATTGAGGCGTTCGCCGCCATCAAGCCTCGTATCATCCTGCTGGTACCCCTCATAGTGGAGAAGCTCTACCGGAATAACATCCTGAAGATCCTCAACCGTAGGGGTATCAAGCTGCTGATGAAGATGCCCATCATCGATAAGCCAGTCTTGCGCAAATTCCAGGAGGCCCTCACCACCCTCTTTGGCAATAACTTCATAGAGGTGATAATTGGTGGCGCCGCCCTCAACCCCGAGGTGGAGCTCTTCCTCAAACGCATCGGGTTTCGCTACACCGTGGGCTTTGGGATGACGGAGTGCGCCCCCATCATCACCTACGCCAGCTGGGCCACCCACAAGCTCTACAGCAGCGGGCGCGCGGTGGTGAACATGCGGGTGAAGATAGACAACCCCAACCCGCTCACAGGCGTTGGCGAAATAGTGATGAAGGGCGATAACGTAACCCTAGGGTACTACAAAAACCCCGAGCAGACGGCAGCCAGCTTCACGCCCGACGGCTGGTTTCGCAGCGGCGACCTCGGCTACCTCGACGCCGAGGGTAATCTCTTCATTAAAGGGCGCTCCAAGAATATGATCCTCGGGCCTAGCGGGCAGAATATCTACCCAGAGGAGATAGAGGCCCTGATAAACAACCAGCCCTACGTGCAAGAATCGCTCGTAACCCAGCGCAATGGAAAGCTTATAGCCCTAGTGGTACCCGATATGGCGCGCCTCGATGCGGAGGGTATCGAGGGGATTACCGATGAGCAGAAGGAGCGGATAATAGCCGAAACTCTAGAAAAGGTGAATGAGGAGCTGCCCGCCTACTCCAAAATTGCCACTGTGCAGCTCTACCCCGAGGAGTTTGAGAAAACGCCCAAGAAGAGCATCAAGCGCTACCTCTACACCAAGTAGGGGGCAAAATGGCATTTTGTTAATCGCGACGAGGTGGGTTTGAATCGCGACGCGGCACGCCACGTCGCTACTAAAAAATCACTCGAACGATGCGGCACGCCACGTCGCTACTAGGGCAGACGGAAGCCTTCAGAATTAAGTGTACGTGATTGATTAAAATCCTTTTAACCACAAGGAGGAAAGGGAATTCCGCCACAGAGGGGGTGCGGGCGGTCTTTGGCAAGTGATCTCGTTTTTCAGGGGGTTTCATGTCTGATGGAAAACGTTTCGCGGATTATCGTTACCTTTGCGAATACGTAGTATGACCATTGCACAAACCGAGCCAATGCGCAAAGAGCGGAGCGTAAGGAGATTAGGCTACCCTGGGACGATATCCAGCAGCCCAACGGCTGCGAGGAGCGGTACGCCCGCTAGGGGCTATTTTTCCCGCAGCATGCTTGGGCTGATGCTATGCCTGCTGATGCCCACGGGCATCTGGGCGCAGAGCAGGGCAATGCGAGACTCGGCTCTACGGCATATGGCTGCTGGCAGGTACGAAGCGGCTGTTCGCTGGTTAGATTCTTCGGTACGGGGCTGCGACACTTGCCGACAGGCACGTATCCTCCTTGCCGAGTGCTTAATACAGCTGAGGCGAGATCTGCCTAGGGCTGTTGAGCTACTGAGTCCACTACCCGCTACGCCTAAGACTTTGGCCTTGCAGGCTAGGGCGCATCAACTCTCCTATCAGTTTGCAGAGGCTAAGGCTCTCTACGAGCGCTACCTCCCGCAAGCACAGCGCGAGGTGCTAACGGATGCTGTGGCCCGCGAGCGGATAGCGGAGTGCCAGAACGCCCTACAGCTGGCAGAGAGTACACAGACCCCCATCCTGCTCTCTACCAGGCAGGTGCGGTGGGATAGCATCCCCGCAGACACCAAGGGGATTACGCGGGGCTACTCCATCGTAGAGATTCCGCAGTCACTAATGCCCTCGGCGCTGCGGCGAACCGGTGAGTCTACTCCGCTCATGGGGTACCCGCTGTCCACACCCGTGGGAACCCGCCTGGTCTACACATCGCGCAGAACGGCACTCGGCAACACTGATATCTACCTTACCCACCGGGTAGACGAGACGCTATGGTCGCGCCCCATTCCCCTTAGCTCCGTGGTCAACTCCCCCTACGATGAACAGCTCCCCTTGCTTAGCGCAGAAGGGTGTACGCTCTACTTCAGCAGTCAAGGACACTACGGTATGGGGGGATTCGACATTTTCGTTTCGCGGCTCGACACGGTAACCCAGCAGTGGAGCGCTCCAGAGAATTTGGGGTTCCCGTTCAATAGTCCCTACGACGAGTTCATCCTCTCCCCCCCTCTAGGAACCGACACCCTAGTGCTAGCCTCCACTCGCAATGCACCTGTAGGATATGTAAATATTTACACACTGCTTTCTGATAGGCATGCGGTTGGCAAACGAATAGCTGGTGCAACAGAGCTGGAAAGAGCTGCCCGTTTCGAGGCTGTAGGGGCAACGCCCGAGGCACCCCCAAAGGCTGCTACTCCCCAGAAGAGGGCGGTACCCAAAGCCACCAAGCCCTTTAGGCCGGTGGACAGCGACCCAGAGTATCAGCGCGAGTTGGCCAAAGGGTTTGCCCAGCAGAAGAAAGCCGATACGCTACGTGTGCAACTCGAAAAGCTCAGAGAACAGCTCTGGAATGTGAAGACCGTAGAGCAGCGCAAGCGTGTGGAGGCCCGGATAGTGCCGATAGAGACCGAAATGCTGGATGCGCAGCGCAAAGCAGATATCCATTTTGCGGCGGCTAACCTAGTGGAGCAGGAGTACATAACGGGCAAGCGAGCCGTGCCAGCAGAATCTGCAGGGCAAAGTGCCTACTCAACCGATGCCCCCACGCACCTCTACCAGGCAAAGCCCGCTAAAAGCATATTCCAGCCCGATGAGATACGGACACTAGCCGCCAATGCTGACCGTCTATTCACCTTTATGCAGGAGGCCAAGACCATAGTACGCCGTGAAGAGAGCAAAAAAGGGCGCAAAAAGGTCCGCGTAGTAGAAGAACTCTCCTGCATATTCACCAAGCGTTTCCAGCAGGCGGTGCAGTCGACCCAAGCAATCTATTCGAGCTGCCTGGCCGTAGCCCTAATGAAGAGCAACCGCAACGCTGCGGTACAACTCCAGGTGGCAGAGGCTAGAGCCCGCGAGGCGATGCGGAATGCCCAGGCTATACGCAATAACGCCGACTCCACAGCCCCCTGCCGTTCACAGTTTGATGCCCTGCTGCTGGATGCTCTAGCCAATAGATACTTTGAGCTAGGATTTGCCTACACCTGGGGGATGGATACCTTTAGAACTTCGGTGGAGCGGCGTATAGTGGATTTAGAGATCTTGCTGCAGAACAGCCGCCCTTCCCTGAGCATGGGGGGCGATGGCGAAGAGCTGAATGCAGAATCTGTAGAACCGTCCAACGATCAGGATTCTACGGTTAGCACGGCTAGCGGAAGCCCAACGGAGAACCCCATTGAGACGCCAGACCCCACCCCTGTCAATCCCCCCAAGCTCCCAGCCGATTCAGATCCCATACTCTTTGCCGCATCTCTAGGGCAAGGGCTAACCATTAAGAACCCCTCGCCTTACACCACCAGCACACCCCTACCCAAGGATATTCCACTCCCGAAAGGTGTGGTTTACAAATTGCAATTGGGGGCGTACAGCAACCCTGTAGACCCTGCCCTTTTCAATGGGCTCTTCCCTGTAACCGCCGAGACGCTGAGGAATGGCAAGGTTACGAAATACTACGCTGGGGAGTTTTACCGCTACACAGAGGCCGAGGCTGGCAAGCCTATTGCCAAGAAGTGTGGTTTTCCCGATGCCTTTGTGGTGGCTTGGTACAATGGGCGAAATGTTCCCCTAGCACGGGCGCAGAGCCTTGAGGGCAATGCGAAAGCGGGCGCCAAAGAGCAAACCTCCCCTGATAAGGAGGCGCCCCACTACGTGGCTATCGGGCAATTCCCCGCCCCGCTGCCTGAGTACGTGGCTAAAACGTTGGCCCTGCTCGCCCCGCAAAAGGAGATAAAGCGAACTCCTGGGCAAAACTCCCAGTGGAACTACTCGGTAGGCCCCTACCCGAATAAGACCCAAGCCCAACGGCTGTGCGATAATCTACTGGCGTGCGGACTCACCGAGGCCAAGGTGATCCAAGAAGAGTAACACGCTGCAGGCAGGATTCCCGAGCGCATCTATTCCCCGCTGCAGGGGCGACATTTCCATTGCAAACCAAGATCCTCACCATGCTGAAAAAGCACCGAAGCATAACGGCTAGGCGCCTTATGAATGAGCTAGCAGCCCATGATACCCCATTTCTCTTCGCAGTGAACTACAAGGGGACGGAGACTATAATACTGCCGTTAGACGAACTCTCTGAACAGGAGTGCCTCTATAACTTTGAGGGCGTGGGTAATCTTGATACACCCCCTAGCCCCTCACGGTTGGCAGAAGTGAAGTGGCACGTAGAGAAACCCGATTTTGAGGCCTACAGCAGGGCCTTTACCCGTGTGCAAAAGGCAATAGCTGCCGGGAGAACACGGCTGGTAAACCTTACCTGCCAGGTGCCATTTTTCTGCGAACTCACCCCGAGAGAACTCTATATGGGCACCCAGGCTAAATACAGGCTGTGGATTCGCGATACCCTACTCTGCTTCTCGCCCGAGACCTTCCTACGGATAGAGCAGGGCGAGATCAAGTCCTACCCCATGAAGGGGACGATCCGTGCCGATGCACCAGACGCTGAGGCTGTACTCCTAGGTAACGAGAAGGAGGCCGAAGAGCACGCATCGGTAGTGGAACTCATAAAACAGGATCTCAGCAAAGTAGCCAGTAGGCTTGAGGTGCGCCGCTACCGCTACGTGGACACCCTACAGACTAGCAATGGCCCGATACTGGAAACCAGCAGCGAGGTGGTAGGGCAACTTCCTAAAGATTACCGTGCGCATCTTGGCGATATTCTCTTTAGCCAACTCCCAGGCGGTTCTATTACCGGGATGCCTAAGCTGGAGTCAATAAAGGTAATCAAATCGGCTGAAGAGTACAACCGGGGCTTCTACACTGGCGTAATGGGGCTCTATGCCGACGGAAAGCTCAACAGCGCGGTGATGATCCGGTTTATAGACTGCAGCTCCAAGCAGCTCTACTACAAGGCGGGCGGTGGAATAACCGCCAAGAGCGACTGCCTCTCTGAATACAATGAGGTGATAACCAAGTGCTATGTGCCGCTACGTTGAGACTGTTCGCATCTACAAGCACGCAGCCCCCCTAGCCGCATACCACAACGCCCGCATAGCCAGAACCTGGAAGGCGCTTGGCTGGGCAGACCGCCCTACCACCATAGCCCGTGCCGTGGAGAATGCGCCTGACAATGAGGGGGTGCTGAAAATGCGATTCGTCTACAGCGAGCTTGGCATGGAGTGCGCTCAGTACGAGCCCTACCAGATGCGGTACCCGACCAGCCTCAAGCTTGTGGATGGCGGAGATATTGACTACTCCCTTAAATCTACAGATCGCCAGGCGCTAGAGGCTCTTCGCCTGCAGCGTGGAGAGGCTGACGAGGTGCTCATTGTGAAGCGTGGGTTCATCACAGATACCTCCTATACCAACGTGGCTTTTTACGATGGGAAGAATTGGTACACTCCTGATACCCCGTTGCTTGAAGGGACTCGACGGCAGTACCTTTTGGATAATGGCAGGATTCAGACCGCCAGAATCCGTGCCGTTCAATTGGGGCAATTCGCCAAAGTAGCCCTCTTCAACGCAATGTTCGATCTCGGAGAGCTGGAAATCCCCATAGCGGCCATTAAGCCCTAACGGCCTCGCTTGTTCGCGAATCCACAGAATGGCGTAGCGTTTTTATTTCTACAGGAGGCTGAAAATGCCTACCTTTGCCGCCATG
>JABCOB020000104.1 GCA_013333835.2 Bacteroidia bacterium | reverse complement strand
GTAGTGCTGCAGCGCAAGCACCGTAGTGGGTACAAGCACCGCTACTTGCTTGCTGTCAGACACTGCCTTAAAAGCTGCCCGAATGGCGATTTCTGTTTTGCCGAAACCGACATCACCGCATACCAACCGGTCCATCGGTACGGGACGCTCCATATCAGCCTTTACCGCTCGTGTAGCCTCCAGTTGATCTGGCGTATCTTGGTAGATAAAAGAAGCTTCCAACGTCTCCTGGAGATAGGTGTCAGCCCCATAGGCAAATCCCTTCTCCTCTCTTCGTCGCGCATAAAGTTGGATCAGATCTCGGGCGATATCCTTTACTTTGCCCTTGGCCTTCGCCTTCATCCTGCTCCAAGCCGCAGACCCCAGCTTACTGATCACAGGGGCTTCACCCTCCTTGCCCCGATACTTTGAGAGACGATGGAGATTGTGAATACTGACAAGGATCGTATCTTTATCTTGGTAGGAAAGGCGAACGTACTCTTGGGCCACCCCATTCTCTTCTGTACGAATCAACCCCTCAAAAACGCCGACACCATGATCGGCATGTACTACATAATCCCCTGGCTTTAATGCCTGCATCTCTTTGACGCTAAAGGCATCTCGTTTGGGCAATTGCTTGCGTAGGGTATACTTATGGTAGCGATCGAAAATCTGGTGGTCGGTAAAGAGGTTCAGCTCTAGGAGTTGGGAAGAAAAACCTCCCCACAGGGACGCTTGAACCAACGTGTAGCGCTCTCGGGGCACGCCAAGTTCGTCGAAAATGGCCTGCAGACGGGCAAGCTGGCTTGGCTGCTCTGCGCTTATGTACGTCTTTATACCCCGTCCCCAATCGGTCTCTATACGCTGTGCTACTGCTGAAAAATTCTTCTGGAAGGGAGGCTGAGCCACCGTATGGAGATCTAGCAGACCTTCGTAGCTTCCAAGTAATTGTAGCCCACCCTCCACTAGCGGATATCTCAGGAAAAGCTCCTTCAACTCCAATGGAGCAATGAAATGCTGGCGCTGCCTTAGCTCTAGCTTCTGGTAGAAATTCTCATAACCTAACAGTTGCTCAGGAATTTCTTCCCCCCACACCAACGCTCCAGCAGGAAGAATCTCGAGCAGAGAGGTTTCGTGCACAGCGCCCTCTCCCCCCGTTGGCGGTATAACCGAGATCGTCTCTACTTTCCGCACTGACTGCTGCGAATCGACATCAAATTGCCGAAGCGAGTCAACCGTATTCCCCAGAAAATCTATTCTGAACGGTAACGTATCAGATAGGGAGAATAGGTCAACTATTGAGCCTCGCCGCGCAAACTGACCAGGCTCGTACACAAAATCTACCTGCTCAAACCCCTCCTCTACCAGCCGATCACATAAAACCCGAGGACTAATAGCAGAGCCCGCATGGAGCGAAAAGGCATGCTCCTTAAAAACAGATGACGTGGCAAATCGTTCGGCTACTGCTTGTAGGTAGGTTACCACTATGGTCGCATGGGTGCCACTAGCAATGTCGGACTGACAAGCCACTAGCTCATTGCGCTGAATTACTGGCTCTAGCAAAGCCTGCCGAGTATCCCGAAGGGTGCACGGCAGATAATAAAGTTGGTACTCAGGGAAAAAGAGCTGAAGATCTGAAAACAGGTAGCTCGCATCCTCCTGGCTGGGCATCAACACTACCGTAGTTCCCGCATTGCCTCGAGAGACCTGTAGAGCCGCTACAGCTAGCGAATAAGCAGATCCTTTCAGCCCTTTTACCTGTAGCGTACTGCCTGGCGTTCTATGCTCGCCCAGCCTTTTGGTTTCTGGGAGCTTCGCAAAAGCCTTTAACAGGGACGATAAAATCCCCTCTTCGCGCACTGCCATCATTTACCCGCCCCACGCTGAATTTTGCCCCTTACCGCCCCTCCATGCAAGGTGTGCTACATGACACCGACTCTTTTGCAAAGCAAGGTGGGCACTCCCTACTGGCAAAAATTGCGCCCTACAATAGATTTCATCTATGTAGAAGCCTATGGCCAAGCAGTTAAACTCTTGCCATCGGGCTAGTTGCGCTCTTACTGCTCGTAGGCCGAAAGCTCAAAGGGGATACCCGCAATCTCGCGGTAGTCTTCGCCCGCCTCCAGCATATCCTCGTCGTCTGCATTATAGCACCACTTTACCTTCACCTCGCTCCTCCGGTCCTGCGCTATCATCTTGAGACGCTTGAATATATCCAGTATGCACTTGGAAGAACTCGTGTTGAAGTACTCCAGACGCACCACAAACTCCGTTACGGCACTCGGATTCTTGCTGTACTCTGCAAGCCAATCCATCACTGGTTTGTAGAAATCGATAGAATTCTCTGGTATAGAACGCCCCTCTATGATCAATGCTCCAGAGGGCGAGAGATCTATACGAGGAGTCTTGGCCGTGCCCTCTATGCTGAAATTCTCCATATCCACATCAGTTTACGTCGTTGGAAATTCTTTAAACTTGGTTGGTGCAATCTTGAATATCGCCATTCTCCCCTGCACTTACGCTACATACCCACCCGAACCTCAAGTAGATAGAACAGATACCCCTCCTCCACTGGGTAGAACCTATAGCGAAGCTTCTGGCGAGACTTCCTCGCAATGTCTATCAACCCCAGTCCGCCACCTCCCTTAGCCGAGTATACCTCATTGTTAAGCACTTGCCTGTAGTAGTCTCGCAGCGCCTCAGAATCCATTGAATTGAGCTCATCCACCCGGCTACGAATAGCTTCCTCCTCGCTCGGACGTATAAAATTCCCCGTCAGAATCCTACACTCGCCATCGGCTAAACCAACGCAAAACAACCCAAAACTTTTGGCAAGCTGCTGTTCTGGCTCTGGAAGCACATCTGGAGGAAAAAAGTCCGCATGGTGAAACAGATTCTGCAAATCCTCCACTAGCACATTATACACACGCTTGGCAAATGGTAGCGGATAGCTCGCCTCCAACATCCTATCCACCTCCACTAGAGCCGCATCCACCTCTTTCTCGCTTATCGCACCAGCATAACATATAAGCACTTGCCACCCCTTACAGGTAGAAAAGTACTCCTCTACGTTAAAATTGACCATGCTCGCCAAGGCCACCTTGCGCATCCATTTCCGACCGCTAATATAGGCATTTTTGGCAACATGGCGATACTCGACATCTATTTTTGTACCACACTCTTAGTAATCGTAATCCCTATCGGCGTATCTCTCCCGCAGAGAACCCCTGTACATACTGAATCGTTGATACTTACATTCTAGCGGACCATTGAAAAGTGTTATCGTCTTGGATGGATGCAATCCAAAGCTTTTCATTGCGAGCTGATTGCCCGAGATCATCCAGACATCCCACCCTGCCCAGCGCGCCTTGAATACATCACTCAGCTGCTGGTAGAAACTATCGAGCTGGAACTGCTTGAGCCGTTCACCATATGGAGGGTTGGTAACCACCACCCCCTCTCTACTCGGGGGCATAAGCTCGAAAATCGACTGCTTAGCCACCCGAATAGTCTTAGAGAGCCCTGCCGCCCGCACGTTTATGCGAGCCATCTCTACCGACTTCTCCGAGATATCAGATCCCGCTATCAGCACCTCGCACTCCCGTTCACGAGAATCGTCGTTGTAGATAGTATCTAGCAGATCGGCATCAAAATCTTCCCACGCCTCAAACCCAAAATGGCTACGAAAGATCCCCGGGGCAATCCCGCGTGCTATAAGAGCCGCCTCTATGGCTATCGTCCCCGATCCACACATCGGGTCGATGAG
>JABCOB020000103.1 GCA_013333835.2 Bacteroidia bacterium | reverse complement strand
CTGGTGGCCAAGGCCATAGGGCGCGATATTCCAGAGGGCGAGGCGATACCGAGCCTAGTGGCTGGCCGTCCCCCGTCACTCTGCGTGGGCTGCGGGCATCGTGATGTGTATGAAGCGCTGAACAATGTGATGGCAGAGATAGGCCCAGGCCGCGTATTTGCCGATATCGGATGCTATACGCTAGGGGCGTTGCCTCCGTTCAATGCTATCAATACGTGCGTGGATATGGGGGCGTCTATCACAATGGCCAAGGGGGCTGCCGATGCTCGATTGGTGCCGTCGGTGGCGATGATTGGCGACTCAACCTTCACCCACAGCGGGATGACGGGCCTCCTCGATGCAGTGAATGAGAAATCGCCCATCACGGTTATCATTTCAGATAACTCCACCACGGGGATGACGGGTGGGCAGGATTCCTCGGCAACGGGACACCTGTTCGAGATCTGCAAGGGGCTGGGAGTCGATCCTGCGCACATTCGCACGTTCGTTCCGCTGAAAAAGAACCTGCAAGAGGCGATGGATATCCTGCGCGAAGAGCTAGCCTACCCCGGGGTTTCGGTAGTGATACCCCAGCGGGAGTGTGTGCAGACCTATGCCCGGAAGCAGCGTGCAAAGAAAGTCGCCAAATCTGCAGAGGCCAAGGAGGAGTAACCCTAAGATTTTAATTCGCGCATTGAACCATTTGGGGTGCGACCTCCTCGCTTATAGTGTAAGTGCGTGCTATTAGGACCTATGGGCAGCACCCAAACGCAGAGCCATTTAAGCGTAGCGGGAGCTAAACGTAAGGGACGCAGCACCGAGCCACTAGGCCTAGCGTATCGGGCTAGTGGGCCTCAGCAGAGCCAAGCCAGCCAGGAGGGGCTAGGCTGAGGCGTGGGAGGGAGGAGAAACCTATTGGGTATCGAGCCGAACAATTTTTGATTGATTATGAAAACAGACATAATTCTAGCGGGTGTAGGGGGGCAGGGTATCCTTTCTGTGGCGGCAATTGTGGGGCATGCGGCAGTGGCCGAGGGGCTCTACCTAAAGCAGGCCGAGACGCATGGGATGAGCCAGCGAGGAGGCGATGTGCAGTCGCACTTGCGTATTGCTAGCGATCCCATAGCCTCAGACCTGATACCTATGGGCAAGGCCGATCTCATTTTGAGCGGGGAGCCAATGGAGAGTCTTCGGTACCTGCCGTTCCTAAGCCCCACGGGGTATTTGGTAACAAGCACTGACCCCTTGGTGAATATTCCCAACTATCCACCGATGGAGGAGGTTATGGGCAAGATAGATGCCTACCCACGGCATGTGGCCATAGATGCGGATACCATAGCCAAGCAGGCGGGTTCGGCTCGTGCGGCAAACGTAGTGATGCTGGGGGCTGCCTCTCCGTTCATCATGACCAAGTTCGAGTCGCTGGAGGCAGGCATCGTGGCGCTCTTCTCCCGTAAGGGGGCAGATGTGGTAGAGGCCAACCTAAAGGCTCTGCGGGCGGGTAGAGAGCAGGCCGTGCAGATGGGGTTGGCGAAGTAGGATGGGGTGCGCCAACGCGAGTTGCGCAGGGATTTTCTAGTCGTTACCGTACCACACAGTCCCACCGATCCCTACGATCTGGTGGGCTTTTTTGTGCTATATGTTAGATTACAATGATTTAGCCCGTGTAGCCGAAAGTATTGAGGGGGCTTTTTACCTTGTAAACCCCAGTGCTTTTCGGGCAAATCTCACAGCGTTACGAGAGGCCTTTGCGGCGGAGTACCCCCACGTGCAGGTGGCCTATGCGGTAAAGGCGAATTACCTACCGTGGCTCTGCAGCGTAGCGCGTGATGCGGGGTGCTGGGCCGAGGTGGTGTCATCCCTGGAGTATGCGGTAGCCGAATTCGCAGGCTTTGGCGGAGGGGAGATTATTTACAACGGCCCAGCCAAGCGAGCTGTGGATTTCGCTAGAGTGCTGGAAACGGGAGGATTGGTGCAGCTAGATGGTGCGCGGGATCTTGATCTTTTGCGCAATTATTGCCGAGAGCATACCAGTTCTGGACTGCGTGTTGGCGTGCGTATCAATTGCGTAATTACAGATGCGCAGGGCAAATCGATTGTATACGGGGGAAGAGAGCAGGGGCGTTTTGGATTCCTCGACGGGGAACTCCCTGAAGTTTTTGCTACTCTGAGGCGCTTGGGGGTAGAGGTCCATTCGCTTCATGGCCATACTACCTCCAAGGCTCGGCTAGTACCCTGCTATGGGCAGATAGCGAAAAGGCTTCTGGGCATTCGGCAAGAGTACGGTCTGCAGCCCTCTGTAATTGACATTGGGGGTGGTTTTTTCGGGCCAGTGCCAGAAGGGATTTTCGATTATCCAACCCCTGCGTTTGGCGATTATGCGCGCGAGGTGGCTGCGGTGCTGAAAGCGGACAGCTGGGTAGTGGAGCATTCACCCACGCTCGTTGTGGAGCCGGGTGTTTCGGTGGCGGCAGCCTCCCTGTCCTACATCGTGCGGGTGCTCGAAGTCCGACGGCGTAATGATAGGGTGATCTTGCAGACTGATGGTACGATGTTCCATGTGCGGAGCAATATGTCGGAGTTCCGAATCCCGCATCGTATCATATCTCGGGGGGCGCGCACAGGGCCTCTTCAGGAAACCGATATGGTGGGGGCTACCTGTATGGAAGTCGATGTCCTTTATCGTGGATTGCTCCCTTCGTTGCGGGTAGGCGATGCTATTGAATTCCAGAATGTAGGTGCCTACTCATTGGTGCAGTCCCCAGCATTTATAGAGTACCCGGCACCTGCGGTAGTGTGCGAAGCGGCGGGCGTGCATGTGGTGCGGAATGCCAGTAGTTCAGGCTGGTTTCTGGAGCAATTTTCGCATTGAGCATTTACAAGGGTATCATGGGAGGTAGGTGTATAGTGGTGCTAGGCGGAAGCTACCTGCAGGCCGATTTCGTGGAGACTGCGATAGAGGCTGGGTATGCCGTGCATGTGCTGGACATGAATCCGCATTGCTATGTGGCGGGAGATGCCCGAATTCAGTTTGCCCCAATCAATATAAAGGACGTGGAGGCTGTGGGGCGCTATCTCGCTCAGCACCCAGCAGAGGCCGTGGTGGCACCGGTGAGCGAAGTGGGTAATATAACGGCAGCAAAGCTAGCACCCCGCTTTGGTTTTCGGTATAACGATGAGTCATCTGTAACGCTGACAACCAATAAGGCTCGTATGCGGGCCTGCCTTCGGAGGTGTGGCCTGCATGAGCCACGAACCATGGTCTTTACCTCGGTGGAAGAGGTGGAGCGTAGGGTCGGTTACCCGCTTGTGGTGAAGCCTCCTGTGAACTCGTCTAGCCGTGGGATTAGCATCGTGCGGTGCCGGGGCGAGTTGGAGCAGGCGCTTGCGTATTGCGCTCCGCATTGCGCGCAGGGAGAATCTCCATTGGTAGAAGAGTATCTCACGGGGCCACAGTATAGTCTACAAGTACTCTCTACTGAGGGGCGGCATCGCCTGTTGATGGTTATTCGCCAGTGGTTGTCTCCGGAGCCCTATTCTGTGGAGAGGCTGGGGGTGGTAGATCCTGATGAGAATATTAGGCTCTGGGCAGAAGCAGAACACTTTGCCGTACAGGTGCTAGATGCCCTGGGAGTTCGGGTGGGGGTAAGCCATATAGAAGCTCGTTACGATGCAAGCGGCTTTCGGGTTATAGAGGTGGGGTCGCGCAGCGGAGGATTGCGAGCGCGCTTGCTGAAATACGCGGAAGGGGCTGATTACAATCGGCTCATGCTGCAGTCATACCTCGGCCTCCCCGTAGAGGAGGGCAGTATTCGGCCTCCAAGGCGATTTGGGGCGATGTGCTGGATGCAGACGGAGGGAGACTTGGCTCTGTGCAACACCTTTGCCGCACGGGGGCTTGTGGCAGAGAAGTACCTGAATGGTAAGCCACCTGTACCCAACCCACGTACACTAATGGATGCTGTGGGCTACTTCTTTGTTGGAACCGGAGAACATGGGGCTGTGGAGGATTTGGTGGCGCAGTGCGAATGGATTTCTTCCATGTAGTTTTTTCATGTTGGTTGCCGTTTCCTGCCAACGTTTTTTAGTAGAGGGTTGAGAATCATGGGCAATATGCGTGTAACGTTGCTCGGTACTGGAATTTCGCAGGGTATCCCGGTGATAGGGTGTAAGTGCGCTGCGTGCCAATCTACCGATCCGCATGATAAGCGTCTACGCGCAGCGGCGGTAGTAGAATCTGACGGGGTTCGGGTGGCCATTGATATAGGGCCAGACTTCAGGCAACAGATGCTTAGGGCGGGCGTGGAGCATCTGGATGCCATCCTAGTAACCCATGAGCATAGCGATCACATTGCGGGGCTCGACGATGTGCGCCCGTTCAATTGGGTGCTACAGGGCCCCATGCCGCTCTATGCCGAGCCCAGAGTGCTAGATGCGCTAGAGGCGCGATTCCCCTACGCGTTCATGCCGCCAGAGAAACGGTACCCTGGTGCCCCTGCGCTGGATGTACACCCCGTGGAGGACCTTTCAAACTCTTTGAGGATCAAAGGGCTGCTAGTAAAACCATTTCGGGTGTTCCATGGACAGCTCCCCATATTGGGCTTCCGATTCGGACGGTTTGCCTACATCACAGACTGCAGCGCGCTGCCCTCGGAGTCTTTAGAGGAGCTTAGAGGGGTAGACACCCTGGTTATCAATGCACTGCGGCATACCCCGCATCCCATGCACTACACGCTGCAGGAGGCGTTGGAAGCCATTCGGGCTATAGGGCCTCGGCGGGCTTACCTCACGCACGTTAGCCATGAGCTTGGGCCAACCTCAGAGGTCGCCCCCACGTTACCCGGTGGTGTGGAGCTGGGGTATGATGGGTTGATAATCACGGTCTAATACTGCAATCTGCTGTGTGAAAGCAGGCTAAGCCATTGCATGAGAATTCAAGCGCAAGCTACCAACCATGAAGCATACTCTAAAGCCACTCCCGTACCCCCTAGATGCGCTCAACCCGCATATCTCCAAGCAGACTATGGAATATCACTACGGTAAGCATCACCTGGGCTACGTGAACACGCTCAACAATCTTATTGCGGGCACCAAGTTTGAGGATGCCTCGCTAGAGACCATCATTGCGGAGGCTGACGGTCCGCTGTATAACAATGCGGCGCAAATCTGGAATCACACCTTCTACTTTGAGGGGTTCTCGCCCATTCCCGAGAAGCAACCTACAGGGGGCTTAAGCACAGCAATACAGCGGGATTTTGGCAGCCTAGAGTTCCTCATTGGGGAGTTTAGCAAAGAGGCGGCAGCGCTGTTCGGGTCTGGCTGGGTGTGGTTGGCGGCTGATTCTAAAGGGAAGCTGCTGGTGATGAAAGAGCCCAATGCTGGCAACCCGCTCCGCGCAGGGCTTATCCCACTGCTCGCTTGCGATGTGTGGGAGCATGCCTACTACCTCGACTACCAGAACCGCCGTTCCGACTACCTGAACGGATTCTGGGCTCTAGTGGATTGGGCGGTGGTAGAGCGGCGGTATAGCGCCCTGAGCGTTCGTTGAGCCGGGTTGTTTCGTTATGCCGAGGTCTTGCCGTGCGCACCAGCCATGCCGGCGGTCTCAGTAAAAGCGGGGCGGCAATCAGGATGATTGCCGCCCCGCTTTGCTATTCACCCGGGTGATTCTATTTCTTCATCAGCTTTAGCCCCTCCTTGTAGGGCGTGCCTACTATCGGTCCGAGCGAGAGGTAGGCACGGTTGATGGGGTCGAATACCAGCGGTTGTAGCTTGGCGGGGTCGATGTTCCCCTTGGCATCGAGAACCTCCTCATCGGCGCATACATTCACTATCCGCCCTATCAGATGGCAGGTCTTCGGGTCGTACGATATCAGCTCGCACTCTAGAGCCATCGGCAGCTCATCTATGAGTGGGGCATCCACATGTGGGGACTTGGTGGTATGGAATCCAGCCTGCGAGAGCTTATCGGAGTTCTTGTTCCCCGACTCAATGCCCACGAAATCGCAGGCCACCACCTGGGGTACAGTCCCCATGCTCACGGTGAACGCCTTGGTCTCCAGCAGGTTTTTCACGGTCTTATGCCCGGCCGATAGGCAGAGGTTTATCTGGTCGTCATAGTCAATACCGCCCCAGGCGGCGTTCATGGCATTGGGGTGTCCTTGGGCATCGTAGGTTGCCACTATGAATACTGGCATGGGGTATACCCACGGCTTCGAACCGAAATCTTTTCTCATGGCAATGGGATTTGTTGATCAGCAGGGTTTACTTTTCGGCTAGCAGCACGGGGATAGGGCTGTTGGTGCTCTTATTCAGCCGCCCGTAGCGCTGTTGACGGATACAAAAAGCGGGTAAGCTACTTGCATCGCACCGCTACGACCCTCTATCCTTGCTGCCTTCCGGCCCTGGGGAGTTTCAAGGGGAGCTGGTCGTGCAAGACTTACCCACCGCAAAGGTAGGCTCTTTTCCTGAAATCACCAAATCCTTTTAGCGCCTTTCCTGCGGGTTTAGTATTTTTACCTAGATCTGTCTAAAGGGGAAATCTGTAAGAAGCTGATTGATAGTTAAGTTAAAGATTTCACAAAGATTAATTTTCGAAGTATTTGCGCAAAGGTGTTGGGCGTATAGAGATATTTGCTAGCTTTGTCCCCGTAAAGTGGGGCGATACCCAATAGATACACTAAACCAGTAAGCAGGAGTTATGAATAAGACAGAGTTGGTGGATATCATAGCGCAGGAAGCCGGGATAACGAAGGCTGCTGCAAAGGGCGCATTGGAAGCTGTACTAAAGGCTACCTCAGATGCGCTAGGTAAGGGTGATTCCGTATCACTCGTAGGTTTTGGCACATTCTCGGTAAAAGAGCGTAAGGCGCGCACGGGGATGAATCCTAAGACTCGGGCGAAGATCCAGATACCCGCCTGCAAAGTAGTTCGTTTCAAACCGGGCGCAGATCTCGAAAAACGGGTGAAGTAGCCAATCCCCAGCCTGTAGAGGCTAGGGCGGCAATTTGAGGCACGTGGAGAGCGTCACTATACAGAGCTCTCTACGTGCTTTTTTTTTGCCATTCCGCCTCCATCTACTGTCGGGAGCTCGCCGAAAGGGCTTCGTGCGCATTTACTTGCCTCGGCAGTCCTTTTCTTTTTCGGCACAGGGGCAGCTGAACCAGATGCTTACGGCTGTCGGAGAGCTTTGCGGCGCGGTATGCCGTACCGTTCAGAGTATTCTCTCGGCGTCCGTTTGCCTGCGGCTGGCGTTTGCCTCGTGCTAGCTCGCCTGAAACTGCTGCTGCCTGCGCGGGGTGTGCTCCAATTCCTTGCCCGCTGTGGGTAGCGTTCATTCTGGTTTGCCCAAAGACGTTGTGGCTTGCTAGATGCTTAGCCACGGTAGCTCTGCAGGGTAGAAGGGCGCTGTAGGATTGCCGAGGAGCTGTGGTTTGCGGTGGAGGTGGGCTTGCACCCTCTCCGCCCGCACTGCGATAAGAGCCTGCTGTTGTGTGATGATTGCCATTTTCAACCTAATAGATTCAACCCATGCGCTGTATAATTATAGATGATGATAGCGTGAGCCGCCGCATACTGGCGGAATACATTGCGAGAACGGACTTCTTGGTAGATGCAGGGCAGTTTGCCACCTCTATAGAGGCCATTAACTTCCTGCATACCAATCCAGATATCGACCTGATATTTCTGGATGTGCGCCTACCCGAAATGGATGGCTTTGAGTTTCTCGACACGTTCGAGAATCCCCCCCAGGTGATTATGGTGTCTGCCTCGGAGGAGTACGCGCTCAAGGCATTTGATTTTGGCGCAATCGACTACCTGCTTAAACCTGTGGCCTACGCACGATTCTACAAGGCCGTGCAGCGCGCCCTTAAGTCCATGAATCCCATTTCGGCTGAGGGCGAGCTTTTCCTCAAGAAGAACTCATCGCTGGTTCGCGTGCCTTATTCTTCCATCTTTTGGGTAGAATCTATGGAGAACTACGTGAATATCTTTGCAGAGCGAGGCCGATTCACGTTGCACTTTACCCTGAAAGCCGTAGAGGGACACTTGCCGCACGGGGTATTCCGACGTATACATCGCTCCTACATCGTGAATACTACGAAGATAGAGAGCATAGAGGATAACGTTGTGATAATGAGCTATAAGGGTGAAACTGTGCGCCTTCCTATCGGGAAATCGTACCGCGATGTGCTTTTGAGCTCGTTGCGCTTCATCTCTCCGAAGTAGGCGCGTAGGGACTGCTACGGCCGGGGGGGCGTTGCACGTTCGTCGTGGGGTTTCCTTGTCTACGCGGGGTGTGCTACGCTGAGCGATTGGCACCGCTTCCATTTGCTTGCGCCATTCGTTGTTCTTTTGGGGATTGAACCCTCTGTATTTCTTGTCAAATGAGGATTTTGGGCATGGTATATCTGCGAATATTGTCATGTGTTCTATTCTGTGGGATGCTCCTCTTGGGGGGGATAGGGTTTGGGAATGGGAGGCGACCGGAGCATGCAGAGTCCAGCGCTGTTGGTCGCATGGAGGGGATTGCGATTCGCCAGCAGCGGAATCTGCCCAGGGAATACTCATGCGGTAGGCAGGAGGAGGTTTTCAGAGGGAAACCCGCCGATTCACTCGTGGGCGAGAATCAGTGGGTCGATTCCGTGTACAATGCCCTTAAGCTTGAGGGGCGCATTGCGCAATCCTTCATGCTGCAGGCCTATAGCCGTGAGGGCGGAGAGCCGAATGCTGAGGTACTGCGCCTGGTGGAGAAGCATGGGGTGGGGGGGATAATCTTTTTCCAAGGGACGGTAGCCAATGAGGCCGCCCAGACGGTAGCCTACCAGCAGGCGGCAAAAGTTCCCCTGCTTATGGCTATCGACGGGGAGTGGGGGCTGGGTATGCGCCTTGCCGATGGTGCAAGCTATCCCCGCGCTATGGCACTGGCAGCCACAGGAGAGCCACAGCTGGCCTACCGTATGGGGCAGCAGGTCGCAAGGCAGATGAGGCGGTTGGGGCTGCATATCAATTTTGCCCCCGTGGTCGATGTCAATACGAATCCCCAGAACCCCGTGATAGGCGTAAGGGCCTTTTCAGATAGCCCAGAGGTAGTGGCGCAGTTTGGGTTGGCTTACGCCCAGGGGATGCAGCAAGGGGGCGTGTTGGCCTGTGCCAAGCATTTTCCCGGGCACGGCAGCGTGAGTGTGGATTCCCACCATGCGCTACCATTCATCAATCGTCCTGTGGATTCGCTCAATAGGATAGATCTCCTGCCCTTTAAGCACCTAATATCGCACGGGATCGGGATGATAATGGTGGGGCACTTGGCTATCGACTGGAAGGGCGAGGCGCCCGGGCTTTCCTGCTCGCTTAATCCGGGCGTGTTGGGAACGCTGCTGCGTAACCAGCTAGGGTATGGGGGGCTTATCTGTTCCGATGCGTTGAATATGGGGGCTGTATCCAACGGCAAGAAGCCAGCAGAAGTGGCCCTTGAGGCCTACCAGGCCGGGTGCGATGTCCTACTATGCCCCCAGGATGTGCCTACGGCCATAGCCAAGATAGCAAAGGCGGTGCGTGCGGGCGCAATACCGATGCAGCGCGTAGAGGCCACCTGCAGGCGCATATTGCGTGCCAAATATAGGCTCATTGGCCCTAAATGCGACCTTCCAAACGTAGAGGATGTGGCGCAAGACCTAGCCCGTCCGGAGTACGGCAATCTCGCGCGAGAAATCTCGCAGCATAGCCTCACCTTGCTCAATGATAGCCTCGTGCCCATACTGAGGCCAGATCGTGAACGGATAGCCCTGGTGAGCTACCTGGAGGAGGAGCGCGATGGGTTTGCCCCCACGCTGCTTCGCTATGCCCAGTACACCGCCGTAAGTGGCGAGCTGGCCGAGGGCGAGAATGCTGATGAACAGGCAGCCAAGCGGCTCGGAATCCATACGCTAGCAATAGTAGCCGTGCAGACAACCAATGCGTTGCCCGAGAAGAATTTCGGTCTTAGCCAAGAGCAGATGGCATTTATCAACGCCTGCGCAAAGGCCCGGCCTACGATTCTTGTCCTGTTCGGCTCACCATACGCATTGCAGTATTTCACCCCGCCAGAGAAGTTTGCCGGGGTATTGGTGGCCTACGGGGCAGAGAGCTATACGCGCTCCTTTGCGGCGCAGGCTCTTTTCGGTGGCTGTGAGGTAGGCGGCCGGTTGCCCGTATCGGTGGGCGGCGCGCTCCCTAGAGGCAGTGGGCGCGATATTATCCGGCAGATTCGATTGGGCTGGCGAGTAGCCGACCGCAGCTCTATCCCTGAGAATCACTATATTGAGCAAGCCGACTCGCTGGTGCGGATGGCCGTTGACAGCGGGGTGATGCCGGGTGGACAGGTGCTTGCGGTGAGCCGTGGGCAGGTGTTCTATTCCAGGAGCTTTGGGCGATACGGCTATGGGGAGAGTTGGCCCGCAGTAACTGATACTACGCGCTACGATATCGCCTCCCTTACCAAGATTGCCGCTACGGTTCCCATGGTAATGCAGGCTGTCGAAAAAAAAAAGTGGGCCTCGAGGGGCAGCTTAGGAAGTACATTACCGAGTACGATACGGCCCAGGTGGGCAAGATTAAGATTGTCGACCTCCTGCTCCACCAGGCGGGCCTACGAGCCGCAAAGGCTTTCTACCTCCAAACACTCGAGTCGCTTAAGCCAGGCTTGGGCATAACGGCAAGGTCCTTCTCAGACGAATACGCCCTGCGGATGGGAAAGCCCTCCGACAGGACGAATATGAACAAGCACTGCATTCCCTCTTCCAACTACTATCGGCGCGAACGTTCGGACGAATTCCCAGTCCCCGTGGCCGATGGGCTATTTGGCCGTGCCGATCTGCCCGATTCCATGCTGTACCAGGTGGCGCACACACCGCTTAAAAATCCAGGGCTCTACCGCTATAGCGACTGGGGTTTTATCTTACTGCAGAGGCTGGTAGAACGAACGCTTAGGGGACGGATAGACTCTCTGGTAGCCGACTCATTCTACGGGCCACTGGGCATGCGCCATACGGGCTATAACCCGTGGGAAAAGGGGCTAGCAGGCCAGTGCGCCCCATCGGAGAACGACATCTTTTTCCGCAAGGCCGTGGTGCAGGGCTATACGCATGATATGACAGCCGCCATGCTGGGTGGCATTGCTGGGCATGCGGGGCTATTCTCCACCGCATCAGATTTGGCCGTGCTGGGGCAGATGTTGCTCAGCGGAGGCATCTATGGCGGGCTACGCTACCTGAACGACACCACGGTGCGCATATTCACACAGCCCCTGCAGGTGAATGAGTTCACGCCCCGAGGCCTCGGGTTCGACAAGATTAGCGAGCGGAGCAGGAGCTCTACCTTTGTGGCCCCTTCGGTCTCTATGGCAAGCTATGGGCATACAGGTTTTACGGGTACGATCCTGTGGATAGATCCAGAGGCGGAGTTCGTGTTTGTGCTGTTGGGCAATCGGACTTTTCCCGATTCGAATAACCTGAAGATCCTCAGCCTTAGGGTGAGGGCACAGCTCATGGAGGTGCTTTACCAGGCGGCAAAGGCACTGGAACGTTAGGGGTTCGTCAGTTCAATCGATCAATCAATCTATGGGGTCGCCGCTCTACATTTCTGTAGTACTGCCACTTGCGCTGTCTACCCCCTACACCTACGCAGTGCCCGAAGAGCTGAAGAGGCTGATGGTGCGAGGGCTACAGGTCCTGGTACCCTTGGGCGAACGGCTGCAGGCAGGCATAGTGTGGCAGGTGGGGGTGAACGGGTTGGGTAGTAGAACTGTACGAAAAGTTCAAGCCATTTTAGATCCTACCCCCGTGGTGCTGGAGGGGCAGCTACAGCTCTGGGAATGGATGGCCGAGTACTACTGTTGCACGCTTGGCGACATGGTGCGCGCTACACTGCCCGCGGGCTTGCGGTATGATCGTGATGCCTACGTGTGCGCCTGCTACCCAGAGTTGCCCCCATTGCCCAGCATGCCATTCCTAGCCAAAGAGATGCTGGGGCGTGTGCAGCTAGCCAAGGAGCTTAAGCTAGAGCTGCTGCTGCCCGTGAAGGGGGATAGGGATCACATGAAAGCCCTCAAGTACCTGATGGATCTCGGCCTAGTAGCCCTAGAGGAGCGTATTCGGCGGAAAAGTGTCCCTCGCGCTAAAATCTACTACCAGGTGCCTCGGAACTATCTGGAGAAGGGTGGGCTAAAGGAGGTAGTGCAGAGCATTAAGCACATTGGGCAGCGTCGCACGTTCGCGTATGCGTTCTCTAGAAGCCTAGAGATGGGGGGGGCTGCCGTGGCATCCATTAGCCGGGCAGAACTCCTCGCGCAAGGGCAAGCAACCCCCGGGATTCTGAGTGCGCTGGAGAAAAAGGGACTACTACTAAGAACCTCTACCGATTCGGCATTCTATACCGCTGATAACGAGGAGCTGGGCCCTCTAACCCAGCTTTCAGAACCCCAACAGCAAGCTCTAGAGCAGCTCCAGGCCTCTATGCGTACCCATGGGGTTACCCTGCTGCACGGTGTTACTGGGAGTGGCAAGACAGAAATTTACATCCACCTGATAGCCAAAACGCTAGCCCAGGGAAAACAGGTTCTCTATCTTCTTCCAGAAATTGCCCTTACCGAACAGATAATCGGGCGTTTGAGGGCCGTGTTTGGTGCTAGGGTAGGGGTGTACCACAGCAGGCTCTCCGATAGCGAGCGCACGTCGCTCTACAACGCACTCCGTGTGGGGGGGGGGCAGAGCAGTCTTACGCCAGAGCCTCACGGTTCCAGCCTCACGGTTCCAGAAACCTCCAGTAGCCCGAAGGGACCAGACATTATCCTATGCGCGCGCTCGGGGGTATTGCTCCCCTTCAGTCGGCTCGGGCTGGTGATAGTGGATGAGGAGCACGAGATGAGCTTTAAGCAGGCCTCGCCCGCCCCCCGGTACCATGGGCGAAATGCCGCCATTGTGCTAGGGAGGCTGCATGGCGTGCCGGTGTTGCTCGGTACGGCAACCCCTGCTGTAGAGAGCTACCGCAATGCCCTAGAGGGTAAGTACGGGCTAGTAGAACTCACGGGAAGATTTGGACTGTCGGTGCTCCCAGAGGTAGAACTGGTGGATATGGCAGAAGCGCGTGCTAAGAATCTGGTGCGGGGGCATTTCTCCGTGGCGCTGCTGAACGCGGTAGAACAGGCTCTTCGGGATAACTACCAGGTGATTCTCTTCCAGAATCGGCGTGGCTACGCACCCTACTACCAATGCGCAGACTGCGGCTGGGTGGCCACCTGCCCCAACTGCGATGTGAGCCTCACCTACCATAGGACAGACAATGCGTTGCACTGCCACTACTGCGGGCATGCGGCGCCACTTCCCCTAGAGTGTCCAGAGTGCCACCAGCATTCACTGCATCTGCAGGGGTTGGGTACCCAGAGGGTAGAGGAGGAACTCTCACAACTGTTACCCATGGCCAGCGTAGGGCGTCTCGATCTAGATACCACGAAAGGGGTTGATGGGGCACAGCGAGTAATCGGGCAATTTTCTGATGGGGAGATCAACGTCCTCATCGGCACGCAAATGGTGGCTAAGGGGCTAGATTTTAGCCGTGTGCGCTTGGTGGGGATTCTGAATGCCGATGCCCTTATCCGCATGCCAGATTTCAGGGCTACCGAGCGAGCTTTTCAGCTCATGGCACAGGTGGGAGGGCGAGCCGGACGGCGCGAGACGCTAGGCCGGGTGCTAATCCAAACCCAGCGGCCTGAGCAGCCCATTTTCACATGGGTGGCCCAGCATAGCTATACCTCCTTTTACCAGAGTACCATAGCAGAACGCGAGGCCCTTGGCTACCCTCCCTTTGGGCACCTTGTAGCGATAATGCTTCGGCATGGAAAGCAGGAAAGGGTAGATTCGGCGGCAGCCTGCCTTGCTGCCCATCTTCGGCAGCAGCTAGGCGATATGGTACTCGGGCCGCAGGCACCGCTGTTGGCTAGGGTTTGCAGAGAATTCCAGATGCAGATACTCCTCAAGGTCCCGCTGGCCAAGAGCCTTGTTGCCGTAAGGGGCATACTCCAGCAGGCCATTATCAGCACAAGGGCGCAAAGGGGCTGTAGCACGGTAAAAATTACCGTGGATGTGGATCCAGTGTAGATGGGCGTAGAGCCCTGAGGCGTAGCATAAGAGGATGGAGCGGACAGCGCGGGGCCGCCCTGCATGCAGGGCTGCCCCGAGCTGTATTGGGCCCTTGGCAAAAGTCCCGTATGGGTCCAATCTTTTATAGAGGGTCTATCCCCTCCTTGGTAAATGGTTTTTAATCAAACGATTCAATTTATCGAAGACCGCTGCGATGCGGCGTGCCGCACCGTTTATGTGGGTTTTGTAGAGGCCTTGTATAATGCGGATCCCCCATCGCCCTCCCTTAGAGCCCCAATATCCCGCCAGTGGTGCCGCGCTGCGTAGGCGCATACTAGGGCCGATAATTTCGATTGGCTTGTACGCTACCCCCTGCAGACCCTACGTTAGGATGCCACAGAAAAAGGGAGGCCGCGTGGCCTCCCCCTTCCCTTTGCTGTCACCCTACCGTTTTATTGCCCATAACGTCTTGATGATCCCCTTGGGATCCCTTAGATTAAGTAGGTCGCAGCCCTGCGGTAGATTGGAAGTATGTATGGTAAGTTGCCCAACCCTGGAGCTGGAAGCCCGAACCCAAAAGTTTTTTAGATGTTGCAAATTTCCGAAGAATTCTGCGAATGCCATACGGGGGAATATGGAAATAGTGCACTTTTTCTGATTGATGGCGTGCAATACGTGGCGAATGGGCGCCAGCAGGGTGTACACTCCCACCTCCCATGAAACCGACGAATGCAACCCCCTGGGCTCGCACCCCCAAAAGATCGGCCCTGCAATACGGAGGCCAGGGCGCTGAGCAGCCTTGCGGGAGCGGTAATAGCCCAGAGGTGGGCGAATGGAGAGCCTAGCAGAAGTCGTGCGAATGCGCCACGTGGGGCTACGTGCCGACCGGTTGGTACACATGTAGGCGAACTGTGGCGCCACCCACGGGGACTGCCCTTAGGATTTTGGGGAATTCTATGCAGCGAAAATACGCCATAATACAGGATGAATTAGGGGTCATCGCCCTACCATCGCCCTACCATCGTCGTACCATCGCCCTACCTGGGCCGCTTCATGTTCGGGTTTCGCCAGCGAAATCCG
>JABCOB020000102.1 GCA_013333835.2 Bacteroidia bacterium | reverse complement strand
CGAAATCCGAACATGAAGCGGCCCAGGTAGGGGGTTGGTAGGGCGAAGGTACGGCCCAGATACCCGCGAAGTGGCGTGTAAGCAGCCCCCCGAACGCATGCCAACCCTCCCGTGCGCGACGCGGCTCCCGCACGAAATCGGAAAAAAGATTGCCATCGCTACCCATTGTTCAGAATAAAATACCTACCTTTGCGCCCGAGATTTGTAATCAACCATAAGGATTGGGTATCTATGAATTACTTAACTTCCGAGCAGAAGAAAGAGATTTTTAGCAAGTACGGGAAGTCTAATAGCGACACGGGATCGCCTGAGAGCCAGATAGCGCTATTTTCTAACCGTATAGAGCACCTCACCAAGCACCTGCAGATCCACAAGAAGGATTTCGCCACGCAGCGCTCGCTACTGAAGCTGGTAGGTAAGCGCCGGAGGCTACTGAACTACCTGAAGGATCGCGACATTGAACGCTATCGCGCCATAGTGGCAGCCCTAGGGCTACGCAGGTAGGACGGCTGGGTTCAGCATCTGAGAAAATCCCAGGGCGGGCAGTACGTCCGCCCTTTTTTGTATTGCCATACCGGGCGGGGCTGCCCAGAGAAGTGCGCCCCGTGAGCATAGGTAGGGCATGTGTTTATTCACGATTTAAGACCTCCGTATTCCCCAAGCATACGGCTGGTAGAGAACAGATTATATGAACGTAATAACCAAGAAAATAGAGCTGGGTGATGGTCGTAGCATCACCATAGAGACTGGCAAGCTGGCCAAGCAGGCCGACGGATCGGTAGTAGTGCGCATGGGCAACACCATGCTGCTAGCCACAGTGGTAAGCGCGCAGGAGGCGGGCGCAGATGTCGATTTCATGCCGCTGAGCGTGGACTACCGTGAAAAATACGCTGCCGCCGGGCGCTTCCCGGGGAGTTTCTTCCGGCGCGAAATGCGGCAAAGCGACTACGAGGTGCTGATTTCTAGGCTGGTGGATAGAGCTCTAAGGCCGCTATTCCCCGACGATTACCACGCAGACACCTTCGTAACGGTAACGCTGATCTCCGGGGAAGCCGACGTGGTGCCCGATGCTCTCGCAGGCCTAGCGGCCTCCGCAGCACTCGCCGTGTCAGACATCCCCTTTGGTGGCCCGATATCTGAGGTCCGCGTGGCAAGAATCGATGGGAAATTCGTAATCAACCCCAGCTACAGCGACCTGCAGCGCGCCGATCTGGACCTGATGGTAGGGGCTACCTACGATAACATCCTCATGGTAGAGGGCGAGATGAAGGAGGTGAGCGAGGATGTGATGATAGAGGCGATAAAGACCGCCCACGAGGCCATAAAGGGGCATTGCCAAGTGCAAATGGAGCTGGCCAAGGAGCTGGGCATCACCAAGCGAACCTACTGCCACGAGCAGAACGACGACACACTACGGCAGCGTGTGCACGATTTCTGCTACGAAAGAGCCTACACCGTTGCGAAATCCAAGCTCCCGAAAAAAGAACGCGGTGCGGCCTTTGCCAATATTCTCGACGAATTCTGGGCTACGATACCCGAGGAGGAACGCCCCGCCCTGAAAATGATGGTGAATCGCTATTACCACGCGGTGGAAAAGGAGGCGATGCGCCGCATGATCCTCGACGATAAAGTCCGGCTCGATGGGCGCGCCACCGATGAAATCCGCCCCATCTGGTGCGAGGTAGACTACCTGCCAGGAGCGCACGGCTCTGCAATATTCACCCGGGGTGAAACCCAGTCGCTCACCACGGTTACCCTCGGCACCAAGAGCGATGAGAAAATGGTGGATGAGGTACTCTACCAAGGTACAGAGCAATTCCTACTGCACTACAACTTCCCGCCGTTCGCCACCGGCGAGGCTCGACCAACCCGTGGCCCTGGTCGGCGAGAAATCGGGCATGGCAACCTCGCCCACCGCGCCCTGAAGGGCGTAATACCGCTGGGGGCAGAATGCCCATACGCCATACGAGTGGTGAGCGACATTCTGGAGTCGAACGGCTCCTCATCCATGGCTACAGTTTGCGCGGGTACGCTAGCCCTTATGGATGCTGGTATCCAGATTCGCAAACCCGTTTCAGGTATTGCAATGGGGTTGATATCCGATTCAGTGAATAAGCGATTCGCTGTGCTATCTGACATCCTGGGCGATGAGGACCACCTGGGCGATATGGACTTCAAAGTAACTGGAACGAAGGATGGCATAACGGCCACCCAGATGGATATCAAGGTGGATGGGCTACCCTACGAGGTGCTGGCCCAAGCTCTAGAGCAGGCCAAGCGTGGGCGTATGCACATCCTCGGGAAGATGCTGGAGGTGATAGATAAACCACGGCCAGAACTGAAGCCCAACGCCCCGCGCAGCGAGCAGATGACGGTGCCCCGCGATATGATAGGTGCTATCATAGGCCCCGGTGGCAAGATCATCCAGGAAATGCAACGGGAAACCGGCGCGCAGATCAACATAGAGGAGATAGGCGACCACGGCGAGGTCTGGATCTACGCGACCTCTAAGGAGAGCCTAGATGCCGCCAAGGCCAAAATCAGGGGGATCGTGGCCATGCCCGAGGTGGGCGAAATCTACCAGGGCAAGGTGAAATCGATAATGCCCTTCGGGGCCTTTGTGGAGATCCTGCCCGGGCGCGATGGGCTGCTGCACGTGTCTGAAATCGACTGGAAGCGCGTGGAAAACGTGGAGGAATACCTGAAGGTGGGCGACACCGTAGAGGTGAAACTCATAGAGATAGACCCCAAGACCAACAAGCTCCGGCTATCGCGCAAGGTGCTGATACCGAAGCCCGAAGGGAAAAAATAGCTGGTACTGTTCTTCATCTTCAAAAAAAGCGGCCTCGGGAAGGCCGCTTTTTTTTGAAATGGCGTGGTTTTCTCCAAAAAGAAGATTCTTGCAGCACCGAATCATTTTAGTTTTGCAATTCTCTTAGAAAATCTGCATCTTCGCGAGATAATTTTGCTTCTCACACCAGATTGCCAAACGCAAAGCAACACCATGGCGCACGATTATAAAAGCAAGCCCCGCGACACCTTCGGGTCAAAATTCGGTATCATCGCCGCTGTCGCTGGCTCGGCCATCGGGCTGGGCAACATCTGGAAATTCCCCTACATGGCTGGAGCAAACGGTGGAAGCGCCTTCCTGCTCATCTACCTGATCTTCCTGCTCATCCTCGGCGTGCCCGCCATGATGGCCGAGTTCACCGTGGGGCGGAAGGGCCGTGCGAATGCCTTTACCAGCTTTGCCAATCTCACTGGCGGCTCTGCCTGGAAATGGGTGGGGATGATGGGGATTCTCAGCTCTTTCTTCATCTTAGCCTTCTACTCCACCGTAGCTGGCTGGACGCTCGACTACATTGTGCGAACCTTCACGTTCAAAGCCCCCAACGGCCCCTTTATGCAACCCGAGGCCTACTTTGCGCAATTCTCGGCTAGCGGTTGGTTACCAATTCTCTACCAAGTCATATTCATCCTAGCCACAGCTCTAGTAGTCAAGCTCGGGGTAACCAAGGGGATAGAGCGGACCACCAAGTGGATGATGCCGATGCTACTGCTGCTGATGGTGATAATCGTGATACGCTCCGTAACCCTGCCGGGGGCTGCTGAGGGCGTCAGCTTCCTGTTCAAACCCGATTTCAGCAAGGTCACCATTGACACCTGCCTGAACGCCATGGGGCAAGCCTTCTTCTCGCTGAGCCTAGCGGCGGGTGTAGTGCTCATCTACGGGTCATACGTGAAGTCGACCGATAACATGATGACAAGCACCGCGAGCGTAGCGATAAGCAGCACGGTGGTGGCAGTGCTGGCCGGGCTCATGATATTCCCCGCGACCTTTTCCTTTGGCGTAGCGCCCACCAGCGGGCCAAACCTAATCTACGTGGCGCTGCCCAGCATCTTCAGAAACATGGTGGGCGGGCAGTTCTTCGCCCTGCTCTTCTTCATCCTGCTCTCGATGGCAGCCCTCACCAGCACCATCTCCATGCTAGAGGCTGTCATAGGGTTCGTATCAGAGCATTTCCACATAAGCCGCTCTACGGCCATTTGGCTCTCTATAGCCGCGGTGGCCATTTTTGCCATTCCAGCTACGCTATCCTTCATGCCCGAGCCAATGCACCTGCCCAGCTGGCTAGGCGGAAAGACGGTTTTTGGCACATTGGATTTCCTCACCTCAAACATCCTAATGCCCGCGGGCTGCCTGCTCACGGTTCTCTTCGTAAGCTGGGGGCCTGGCCGCAAGTGGTTTAGAGACGAGGTAACCAATGGCGGCACCATAGGACGGCGGTGGTACAAACCGCTGGAATTCCTGCTCAAATGGGTAACACCCGTGCTGGTGGCGGTGATACTCGTATGGGGAGTGCTATAGGAATCGGGAATGCTGGAAAGGGGACTGTTTCACAACTCTGGCCATCTTCGTAATACTCCACAAACCTCACCGCTCCACAACATGCGAACTGTTCTCCTTTCCATAGCCCTAATCTTCATAGCGGCTACAGCCTCTGCCTATGGGCAACAGACCGATTCGGCAGCAACCCGCAAGAACCGATTCTCCGCGCGCTTGCAGGCCGAGGGGGTATTCTACAACCTAGAGTACGACCACCCCCTGAAGCCTGGCTACACGCTGCCGTTGGTTATCGCTAGGCCGCAGGTCAGCTATGCCTACGATTCGCTGTTCTGGCTCGCGGCTGGCTGGCACTACGGGGCAATGGCTGGTAGGCGGAAAGCTTGGCAATCCTACCCTATCATCTCGCTACAGGCCCGATTGGCCAAGGGATTCCACATACGGCTCGGCGAACTGCCCGATGCTAGGGAGCACCAGCTACCCGAATTCCTCTACACCCAGCAGAGGGCGTGGCTCAACCGACCCGAGATGGGGGCTCAGCTCACCTATCGCAACCGCTGGGTGCAGGCTGAAGCTTGGGTCGATTGGTTCCACTTCGTGTGGAGGAATACCTCGGAGAATGAGCAGTTCCTCCAGGGGGTGCAGGTGAACCTCAGGCCAATGGGAAGTGTGGATTTCAACCTAAAGGGCTTTCTGCTTGGGCACCACAGCGGCGGGCAGCTCGACACTACCCATCTGCCTGTAACCACCTCTACGAACATGGGGCTGCTGGCGAGCTACCTTAGCCCCTGTCTAGGCAATAGCCAGCTACGGGTGGGGGGCGAGGCAGACTACGCCCTAAGCAGGGATGCCAGCGTAGCCACGCCGCTGAGCAAGCGTATGGGCTGGGCTGCTCGGTTGATGGCTGTACTCCAGGGGTATGGGCTCCGCGGGCAACTGGGCTACTACCTGGCCCATCGGTTCGTCTCGCTCCGTGGCGAGGAGCTCTACAGCGCCTACAGCAGCTGGAGTAACGGTGCGGTGCGCGAAGTGCGGAGCATGTTGATAGGCGAGGTGGACTACGCCAAGGAATTCGCACGAGGGCTGTCCTTCTACTGCGGTCTCCATGCGCTCTACGCCCTCAGGCTAGGGCAGGTAGACTATGGCTTCTGGGTGGGGCTACGGGCAGAGGTGGGGATGGGGAAATGGTAGGCTCTGCCATATACTCTGTATTTATATCGTTAAGAACCGATTTCCCATTTGAGTGAAGCTTATAAATAAACAATGACATGGATCAACTATCCCACAATACTCGCTATCGTCCGAATACAGTAGCATATATTTTCACTCGCCCTACTGCGCAACTAGTATTTGCATAGCAATAAGCGCAGATTGAAGAACCATCTGGCGTAGCAGGCAAGTGCATCAGTAGAAGGGACTGGCTGAAATAATGATTGGAGTGGAAGCCTCCACCAGCTCGCCTGCATCAATGATAATGAAGTGTTTCTCGGGCTGTATCTATTCAACAGTGTAATGGTCTTGAAGATACTGGATTATAGCATCAATGTTGACCTCTTTCCATCGTCTTATTTTGGACTCATTGATATTGGCAATTTTCTTTTTTGCCGAACCTTGCATACCCTTTTGGGAATCTACTAGCTTATTATATACCCGCTTGATTATATCTTTTTCCCCTAATCCCAACCAGCTTGGGTCAAGAACCCATTCTAGGTCTTTTTTTAGATCTTTTTGTACCTGTTTTTTTAAAGCAAATCTACCTGATAGATCATTCACTATAACATCAACGTAATCTATTGACAAACGGTTCTTATTAAAAGTTGGGAATAAACTATTCGATGATTTTATTATACTAATTGTATTATCAACTTCTCTTTTATTCGCTTCATCAATGATAGGTATTGTGACGCTTTTGGGGTGTAATCCATATATTTGCCAATAACACTCATTATACACTTCACGCCTATATTCTCCTTCTTCACCTAATATAATGTCAGTAAAATCTCGCCCCAGGTAGGCAAATCCATTCAACTCTCCATAAATCGCAAAGGCGAGACGATAGTCCATTATTCCTTTACTTTTCATAAAGTTGAGGAGAGTAATCCATTCATCACCTTTGGCTAATACAGCTGTGAATGCAGATATTATGCCGTTATCCCATACTACTTCATCGCCAGCTCCACGCACGTATTTGCGCATGGCATTCAGCTGATTTCTTAGATTACTGTTATCCCATGCATCTGGATAAAGTCTTTTCGCAATTCTAGTTGCGCTATCAGATATTTCATCTTTGAATGTGGCAATCTTTCCGCTATACTTCGTCTCTGTGAATAATTCGTTGCACCAAGTTGTCATCACCTTCCGCTGCTGGGAGTCCCCCATTACTGATTCCGCAAAGGATATAGTCATTTCGGGAATTTTCACCTCCAGATCCCTGTTTGTAGGATTTACCAGCTTACGCTCACGTAGCTCCATTTTTTTTAAGCTCCGCCCACTCCTTCTCCAACCAGTTCAAAGCATGCACTTCCCCCACTTGTTCCTCTTCAAGCCACCCTAGAATGGCCTCAATATTTATTGCCTTCTGAGGAAATTTCACACCAAATCGATTCTCTAGGTCGTGAACCACGCAAGTTACATCACTCGGATCCTTCAGAGCTGCTTGCAGGTATCGAAACCAGCTTGGGGCCAACATGGAAAGCGACTCTTGTATTCGGATCCTTTGGTAGGGTTCAACCTTTCGCTCTGTACTTGAGAGAACTGTAGCAAAGAGATTATTCAGCCTAGTAAGAGCTTTATGCCGAGCCAAAATCCCACTGCTCACAGAGAGTGCTCCTCCTATGTAGTAGCCATAAAATAGTCCTTTCATCCGGTCTACCTGCTGGTCGTGGTATATTGCCCGTTCGTTTAACCGCACAGAGGGACAGGGTACGGTGGTATGATTCCTCAAGAAATGATTATCTACCACCAGTTTCTTTCTATACAACTCAAGAAGCTTGGTCTCCTTACTATTCTCTGATAGGGAAATCGCTATGCGCTTATCCTTTTCTGAAAAGAAGATAAACGTAGTATCATACGGAGTTATATATAACGTATGGTCTAAATAGTGAACACCTTCTGCTAACAAGGGGAATACTTCTTCGGTAACAAATTCGATGAGCAGTGGGTGATCTTCCTTATCACTAGGAGGACGATCAAAGATGAATGGTTTAGAGTACAGTTGGATTACATTATCGCATGCGTTCTCCTCTACCACTATCCAGCGATGGTAGCCAAAGCCCCGAATACTATAGAATACCGCAGGCGAAATGCTCTCAGAAGAGAGTATATTATTGAAGTTCAGTGACGATGTCGGGATGTAGTATTTCATTGCACTAGATCTCCTCTATCTTCTCTACCTCTTGTTCTCGGTAGAGTTCTTTTGGAATTTGGGTTAATAGCTCTGGTAGCTGCCCACTGTACATAATGTAGAGGTAACGATATGTCCGCGTCATCGCCACGTAGAGCGCACTGCGGCTACTCTCAAATCGATCCTCATAGGCCTCTATAAATGGCATAAATACTGCCTCAAATTGCAATCCTTTTGCGGAGTGATAGGTCATGATTTTAGGCAGCAATGTTTGGAAATTAAGGTTATCCCACGATTCATCATCCCTTTTATATTTACACTCAAAGTCCACCTTCAGATTTCGAAATATACTCCCAACTTTCTCGACTTCTTTATTCGTACCGACTAATACTGCAATATCTGATAGATCCCGCCGCTTAATGATTTCGGCAATGGCTGTAACCTGCGCATCCTGGTCTTCATATTTGAGAAAAAAAGGGGGTTGTACCTCTCTGCTCTTATACGTAAACTCGTTGAGAGTCGGGAGCTCTCGTCCGATATACTGCACCACACGAGCGACAGGGAGAGGAAGCCTGTAATTTCGGTATAATTCGAAATTTTTAGTTTTTCGATCTTTAGGGGCAATAGAACTAATAATATCTTCGGGATTTACGGTGACCTTCACGTCGCCATTCGGAAGTCTCATTCCATTGTAAACGGATTGCGCAGCATCACCATAGAAAAAGAATTCTTTACGTGCGTTAGCCATAAAGGTGCGGATCTCCTCTTCTGAGAAATCCTGAATCTCATCGACTATAATGTAATCTGCCTGTTGTTGATTTTCGGTGAATTGGCGTTTCCAATCCCAGAGGTATAGCATATCTCCCAAGAGTCCCAATGCCCTTTTCCCCTCATTCATATACTTACAAAGGGCCTTCGTGAAGACGATGATCTTATAGCTACTTCCATCTTTCTCTCTCTGGATTCGTTGTGCTTTTATTAATGCAAGTACCGATTTCCCACTTCCCGCACACCCAGTAACCACGCACGACTTATCAAGTGTGGCTTGGAGTACAATTAACTGATCATCATCCAGCTCAGACTCGCGAATCATCCAGTCTTTCTTCATGGTCGTCCTACTTTTGAATTATGCGCCAAGCCAACTTACTCGAATCATCTTTCACCTTACTATGGGCTACATGAAAGATATCGTAATTCCCAAGATTCCGCATATAAACCGTTCCTCCTGCCTTCTGTATTCCATTATCCATTAAATCCGGATACCATGCGCTTTGTTCAGCATCTCTACTGGCTATATCGCCAAGAACCATTATTCCACCAGGTGCTAATGCTGGTAGAAAAGCTTCAACAAACTCTTTATAGGTATTCAGATCGTCAAATCTCGATTTTGATATGAATTCGCAAACCATTTTAAACGAAATTACAATATCATATAACATCCTATTAGATGCGATGTCTTGCAGTAGCCTGAAATCGGAGAGATCCTCTACAGTATAGGGAATTGGCCGCTCTGTAATCTCAATTCCCTTCATCCGTTTTCTATAATTGCAAAGTACTTCCTCAAAAATATTTAGGCTTTCTTGATTCCCATCGAAATACCGTAGCCGAACCCGATTTACCCGAGGTAAGCACTCTGAGAGAGCATTAAGCATCCCGATAGTATCCCCTCCTGTTCCGCATCCCAAATTGAGAATTGAGAGTTCAGACTTCTTTCCCCATGGCTCTCCTGTAGTCTTAAAATATTTTTTGAAAATAGTTTCTGCCTCTGCATAGCTTCTTGGGAAATACGTTCCTAGATAGCTTTTTAGATGTTCTCGATCCCAGTCAACTACAGCAAGATTCTGGCGCTCTCGCTTGTATTCTGCACCGAACTTCTCAAAGAGCAGCTCATCCAGCCATTGTGGCAATTTTATAGTTGTTTGCATAAATAAAATTTACTGATAAAAAACGTTCTATCCAGCAATTTACGTACTCCCCCTCCTATCCTTCTCCTGCTTCCTTTAGATTTGCGTTCTCCACTCCCGCCCCCCTTTCACCCCACAAAGATACGTATTTTCCCTGTATAAACAACTCCCTGTGCATGCGTAAAAGTCGCATTATCAATGCATTTACGTACAAGCCGTGATTGTCTAGTGCCTCCATTGGACAAGTTAAAATTACGTTTAGAGATTCCCGAATTCCACGTATTTGCGCAATCAAACAAAAAGGGCGGCCTAGGCCGCCCTTTTGCTATTGGCTGTTCTTCTAGTAGTGTAGGCCGAGGTCGCACATGGCGTTGGCAACCTTCATGAAGCCGGCGATGTTCGCGCCCTTCACCAGGTTGATGTAGCCATCCTTCTCCTTGCCGTACTGCACCGCAGCGTTGAAGATTTCGCTCATGATATGCTCTAGGCGGCTGATTACCTCCTCGGCCGTCCAGCTCAGCTTGATGCTGTTCTGCGACATTTCGAGTCCCGAGGTGGCCACACCACCCGCATTCACCGCCTTGCCGGGGCCGAATGGTATACGAGCCTTGATGAAGGCGTGGATAGCGTCGGCCTGGCAGCCCATGTTTGATACCTCGGCCACATACTTCACGCCGTTCTTGATGAGCATGTTAGCATCCTCAGCGCTCAGCTCATTCTGGGTGGCGCAAGGCATTGCGATATCCACCTTCAGCTCCCAGGGCTTCTTGCCCGCCACGAACTTCGAACCGGGGAACTTCTTTTCGTAGGGCGACACGATATTCTGGTTCGAGGCACGCAGCTCGAGCATGTAGTCAACCTTCTCCTGCGTCATCCCATTGGGGTCATGGATGTAGCCATCGGGGCCACTGATAGCCACAACCTTTGCGCCCAGCTGGGTCAGCTTTTCGCAAGCACCCCAAGCCACATTGCCGAAGCCTGATACCGCTACGGTTTTGCCCTTCAGGGTGTCCTTGTGGGCAGCTATCATGTGGTTCAGGAAGAACACTGCACCGTAACCCGTGGCCTCGGGCCGCATCTTCGAGCCACCCCAGTTCATGCCCTTGCCCGTGAATACGCCCGTGTGGCAGTGCGCCAGCTTCTTGTACATGCCGTACATATAGCCGATTTCGCGCCCCCCTACACCCATATCGCCCGCGGGTACATCGGTTTCAGCCCCAATGTGACGCCACAGCTCCAGCATGAACGATTCGCAGAACCGGCGAACTTCCGCATCGCTGCGTCCCGTTGGGTTGAAATCGCTACCACCCTTACCGCCGCCCATAGGGAGTGTGGTGAGGGCATTCTTGAAGGTCTGCTCGAAGCCTAGGAACTTCATGGTGTCGAGCGTTACATTCGGCTGGAAGCGGATGCCACCCTTGTAAGGGCCAATGGCGCCGTTGAACTGCACGCGGTAGCCGATATTCACGTGGATTTCACCCTTGTCGTCTTCCCACGGCACCTTGAACATGAACACGCGATCGGGCTCAATGATGCGCTCGATAATGCGGTTCTTCTCGAACTTGGGGTTCTGGTTGTAGATCTCAGCAACCGACTCCAGCACCTCGGTAGCCGCCTGTAAGAACTGGGGCTCGCCTGGGTGGCGCTTCTGCAAATCTGCTATCACCTGCTTAACATCCATCATACCTGTAATTGTTTTTAGGTAGTATTCTCAACCGAAATACGCCGCTAAGGTCGTACTTTTTTTCCATTCTACCAAATGGAGAATGCCCTATCTGCCCAACTATTTTTCCTCCTAGTGGAAGTATTGCCCGAAAGCCTCCTTCACCTGTGGCCAGAGCCGAGGCCATTGCCACAGCACCATCAGCACTCCCGCGAGCGCGCAGCCTATGAGCGCCCACTCGGTAACCGACAATCTACGACGTTTTCCTTCTTGCTCCATCCTCCTCTACTACAGCACCGTCACCCGATACTCCAAGCGGCAATGCCCGCCCGCTTGAGTACGATCCAGGCGAAATCCGCCACAAGATCCCACTACGCTTAGAGGAACATAGCCCTCCACTCTACCGCGCTATCCGTATCCTTGCGTCCACTGCCGTCACGCCCTTGCTATTGCCCAGCAGGGGATTGAGATCCATCTCGAAGATCTCTGGTGCGGCATCTACCAGGGCCGATACCCGCGATACCACCTCGGCGAAAGCTCTAGTTGGCACGGGTTCTTGCCCTCGCACACCGTCGAGTATCTTCTTGCTGCGCAGCCTACCGATCATGCCCTCAGCCTCGGGGATACCGATAGGGGCTAGCCCCGCCTGCACGTCCTTCAGCACCTCTATGAAGATGCCCCCCATACCGCACAGCACCATGTGGCCGAATTTCTCGTCGCGCTTAGCACCCACAAAGAGCTCCACCCCGCTCAGCATCGGCTGGAGTAGGATTGCCGTTGTCTCCGAGATCTTGATCATCCGGTCAAACTCCTCGCGCACCTTCTCTGGAGTTTTCACCCCGAGGACCACACCGCCCACATCGCTCTTGTGCACAGGCCCCACCACCTTCATCACCAGCGGGTATCCCAGCTTTTCGGCAGCCTTCACCGCCTCCTCCGCGCTCTTCACTACCGCCTCACCCGCGCGGGGAATCCCTGCGGCATCTAGCAGCTGCTGCACATCGCCCGGGGCTAGGTAGCCGTCCTTTACACCATCCACCACCCTGCGAATGGCCGCCCTATCTATGCTGGGCATTTCTGGATGCTCTGGTTGGGGCGGCGCCGTCCTATTCACCAGGCAGAGGGCATCGCCCAGCACCACCTCTTCGGGGAAGTAGATGTTGCCCGCCTTCACGAACTGCGCTATCTCATCGGCCACGTTCACCACCGAGGGGAGTATGGGGTAGATAGGCTTGCTGCAGCTTTTCATTTTTTGCCCGAGCAGCTCATACACATCGTACACGGGGAATAGCCCTGGGCTGCCGAAGATCACCGCCATGCAATCGACATCGAAATCCCGTTCGCAGGCATCTAGTATATCGCCGAGCTGCTGCGCTGTACCCGTAGCCAGAAAGTCTATCGGGTTGGCCACCGAAGAGCCTGGGTAGAGCTTCTCTAGCAGTTCTTTGGCCTTAGGGCCAGAGATGGGAGGTACCTCCATGCCGCCGTTTGACAGCGCATCGGTGAGCATTACCGCCGGGCCTCCCGCATGCGTTACTATTGCCACCCGCTTGCCTTTGAGGGGTTTCTGGCAGAATATGCCCGCCACCGTGAGCAGCTCCTGCCTACCACGGCATCGCACTATGCCAGCCTTGCGGAACAGGGCATCCACCGCCACATCGCTACTGGCCATAGCCCCCGTGTGCGAGCTAGCCGCCCGGCTACCGGCCTCAGACCCCCCAGCCTTCACCGCCGCAATATGGCATCCTTTCTGCACCAGCGAGCGGGCATGCTTGAGCAGCTTCGCGGGATTCTGGATGCTCTCCACATACAGCAGCTCCACCCGAGAGCTGGTAGCCGGGTCAAAGCTCTCGTCAAAATACTCCAGAATATCCTCTACCCCCAGCTGCGCGCTATTGCCCACCGAGAATACGGAGTTGAACCGTAAGCCCTGGGTGATGCCCAGCTCTAGGATGAACACCGCCGTTGCCCCCGAGCCCGTGATAAAGTCGATACCAGCCCGCGCGAAGGTTGGTATTGGGTGGATGAAGACCCCGGTGTAGTTGGAGTTCATCATCCCAATGCAGTTAGGCCCTATCAATGAGCCTCCTACACTGTTTATCGTATCCACAATCTCCTTCTCGAGCTTCGCCCCCTCCTGGTTCTCCTCGTGGAATCCGGCCGACAGGATGATGAATCCCCTCGTCCCCTTCTCCCT
>JABCOB020000101.1 GCA_013333835.2 Bacteroidia bacterium | reverse complement strand
CGTTGCTTATTTCCGCTGCAGGAGGCTGTAGCGCAACGGCGAGTACCCACGGTAGCTCGGCCACGTGGGTAGCCGCATCGAGGGGCATTATGGCATAGGCTGCCCGGAAGAATTCGTCAATCTGCACGTCGCGTAGGTGTAGATTGATGAGGCTCTGCCTTACCGCTGCTGGCGTGGCATTTTCCGCATAGCGCACCACTACCTTAGCGCAGTTTGGCGAGGTAGCGGCGTAATCGGGGATCTCACCGCGCTGGAGTGCCGTATCCAGTTTCCACTCTGGGCGTACGGACACTAGGGAAATAACCTGCGATGCTCGCGCTAGGGTCTTTATGTCGATTTCAGGTTTCACGAGCGCCCAGTAGGCGTTCCCGCCTAGGTAGTCGCCGAGCCGGATTCCTTGCCGGGCCAGCTGCTGGCGTTGCTCTGGTGAAGGGATGGAGCGTAGCTGTACTAGCGCATTGCACTGCCCATTCGTGGCGATTAATCCGCTGGACAGCTGCGGAGAGCCGCTTCTGCTCTGTGCCGATAGCGTACTCTGCGCTACATTCTGCTCGGGTATAAAGCGGTGTCCGCCTAGGCATACTGTGCGCTGCGCATGTAGCAGTGTCGGAATCAGCACCAGCAATCCCATTAGCAATAGAAATCCTCGTCGTCTCATGAGCCTACTGTTGATTTTTGGTTAGCGAAACGATATGAACAAAAACGACCGCAATTTACAATTTTCCTGCAAACGAACACTGCATTTTTCCGTTAGAAGGGGCTAAATCTGTGACATCATCCACCCAACATCCCATCCAGTTTCCTCCCAATTCCCATTTTCCATCGGACGATGGATGCAGGATTCTTGGCTCGTTTTGCCAGGGAGTTTTTTTGTCTAGGGCTAAGGGGAGATGGATTTATGGATGGGGCTCTTCGGCGAAGGCGAAATAGCAACACCGGCCAGATGGGCAATTCTATTTCGTGCCGTTTTTAGCGTTCTCGACCTAGAAGGCGTTCGAGCTCCCAGGCCTCTACTCGCGCTATGCCATTTCGCCCGGGGATGGCTAGTTCGTCCAAACTCACTAGGTATTTAGAGTAGTTATCTTCTATACGTTCTAGCGGGCGGTACTCTCGTTCAGCGGTTTGCGCCTCTTCTAAGCGGAGCGCTGCTTGGATGTAGATCCGCTGATCTTCACGTATGGCCACAAAATCTACTTCCCCAACTCTCGTTTCACCCGTGTACACCTTCCATCCAGTCCTTCGCAGAGCCAAGTAGACCGCATTCTCCAGCAGGAATCCTGCGCCATATCCAAGCCCTGGGTACAGGAGATTTCTGTACCCTAAATCGTTGGGGTAGTATTTGCAATTCCCTGTCAGCACTGTTTTCCCTCGAATGTTGTACCGTTCGGCTTTGTGGAGTAGGAAGGAATCCTCTAGGTAGCCGATGTAGCCTGCTACGGTCTCATAGTTGGTTTTGCGGCGTTTGGATGAGAAATAGTTTAGGATATTGGGTATCGACACCATGCTCCCGGAGGTTTTCACTAGGTAGGCGAACAGATCGTCCAGCAGTTGTGCATCCTTTACCCTATGCCGTCCTACTATGTCTCGGAGCATTATGGTGTCTTTTATGGCTCGCATGTAGTTTCGCTTCACTTCATCACTCGGCAGATGGAAAAGCTCGGGAAGGGCGCCGCCCTGTAGGTAGTGGAGGTAGCTTGCGCGCTCTACTGTTTGCCCGGTGATGCCGCAGTATTCTTGGTAGCTAAAGGGCAGCACCTCAAATTGAATATACCTTCCGCTGAGCAGGGTGGCAAGTTCCCCTGCCAGCAGGCTGGAGTTGGAACCGCAGATAAAGACCTCGCACTCCTGGGCAAAATCTTGAGAGTGAGAATCAACGAATCGCTCCCACTCGGCTACTTGCTGCACCTCATCGATAAAGATGTAGACGCGCCCCTGTGGGTTCAGCTCTCTCCTATACTCTTGGTAGAGTGCTTCCAGGTCTTCAGCATGCCTAATACCTAGGAACTCAATGTACTCCTTGTTGATGTAGAGCGTATTTTCCGCAGCTACGCCACCCCGAATTAGCCCCTTGGCGAGGTGCCGGTGTTTGTAGATCTTCCCAGCTCGCGGTTGCCCTAGCAGTTCCTTTACCAGCCTGTTGCCTACATACTGCCCAATCCTAGTGGTGTAGCCTTCTCGCGGGTAGCCCAGATCAAAGCTCTGCCCATTCCAGAAGTTATATTTCGCCAGTCGTTCAATCCATTCAGCCATACCCGAAATTTTTGACGTAAAGGTACAAATATTCAACGAGACCAGAATTTCATACTCGATCCCTTTTGCTGGTATCCGAATGAGCCGTGTGGATATTTGGCCAATCGCCCGAAAACCACTACCTTTGCCCCGCCTGAAGGAAATAGGAATCTTCATGGATGCGCAGCAGGTAGAGGCTCTCAGTTATAGCCAGGCTTTGCAGGCTCTGGACGATATAGTAGCACAGCTGGAGGAGGGCAAAGTGGATTTTGATAGTATAAAGCCCCTAGTGCAGGAGGCGGATCTGCTGTTGCGCCACTGCCAGGCCTTACTCACGGGTACGCAGCACGATGTGGACACCATCGCAGCGCAGTGGAAGGTCTTGCTAGAGGGAGAACCCGAGCAGGCTGATTGATAGAACTTTGATAGGGCGGATGGTTGTGTACTGTTCCGTCTTTTGTTTGCAAATATTCAGCACGATGTCTCCAAAATCATACCGTCGGCTCGATCTTGTGGCGGGCTGGATTCTGTTCATTATCGCCTCGGCAGTTTACCTGCTTACCATGGAACCGACCGCGAGCTTCTGGGATTGCGGTGAATTCATTGCCTGCGCCGATAAGCTCATAGTGGGGCATCCTCCGGGGGCGCCGTTCTTCATGGTGATCATGCGCATGTTCACCATGCTTGCGCCAACGCCAGAGCTGGTGGGGGTGTTTGCCAATAGCATGTCTGCCCTCGCGAGCGGGGCTACTATCATGTTCCTCTACTGGTCAATAGCCTATTTTGCTCGGCGCATGGTGGTTGCCAGTCCTGAGGAGCAGCCCACGCTGTGGCAGACAATCCTAATCATGTCGGCCAGCGCCATTGGAGCGCTCTGCTACACATTTACTGACACCTTCTGGTTCTCTGCCGTGGAGGGAGAGGTCTATGCGCTCTCATCGCTCTTTACTGCGTTGGTATTCTGGGCTATACTCAAGTGGGAGCATGAGGCTGGGCAGCCAAGGGCGCGCAGGTGGAT
>JABCOB020000100.1 GCA_013333835.2 Bacteroidia bacterium | reverse complement strand
GCGCCTCATTGTGCTGCCCCACCGGTCTTTTGTGCTGGGGGGGTTTGTTTTTGGGTTTATTCGGGGGCTGGGTTTCGGGGGGTTAATCGGTAGATACAAGCTCTCCTACGATATCTGGGGGAGCGCGGTGAATGTGGCGAGCCGCATGGAGTCGAGCAGTGCGCCAGGGCGTATCAACATCTCAGAGAGCACGTACTTTTTCGTCAAGGAGTTCTTTGACTGTACGCCCCGAGGGCAGATGCCGATAAAGAACAGGGGTAATGTCTCGATGTACTTCGTGGAGGGTATTCGCCCAGAGCTATCAGAGAATGGCGAGAAAAAGCTCCCCAATGCCGATTTCTGGCTAAAGCTGCAGGTGGTGCGCCTGGGCGATGTGGAGGACTACGCAATCTCGCTCCTTGAGGAAAAACTCCCCAAGAATCTCTATTACCACGGGGTAAAGCACACCTTGGATGTGTATACCCAGGTGGAGCTACTCGGCGTGCAGGAGGGCGTAAGCACCGAGGATCTGCTACTGTTGCGCACCGCGGCACTGTTCCACGATGCTGGGCATATAGTGGACTACCAGACCCACGAGGAGATGGGTGTGAAAATGGTGTATGAGGTACTGCCGGGATTCCAATACTCCAAGCCCCAGATAGATGAGGTGGCTCGCCTAATACTGGCCACTAAAATGCCCGTACACCCGCACGATCTGCTGGAGAAGATCATGTGCGATGCAGATCTGGATTACCTTGGACGTGTGGATTATATCCCCGTGGCCGCCAAGCTTTACGAAGAACTCAAGGAGCGTGGACTGGTGGGCGAGCTGGCCGATTGGGTGAATATGCAGATCAAGTTCATGGAGAACCACCAGTACTACACCGCCACTGCCCAGCATATGCGAGAGGCAAACAAGCAGGAACAGCTCCGTAAGCTAAAGGCATGGCGTAGCGAGGCGCTGGGGGGTAGTGCGAAGAATCTCCTAGGTTGAACTTTTTAATTTTAGGCCCGGGTGGCGAAGTGTATTTTTAGCTGTAGCAAGGAAATCTACGGGGTGCAGGAGGGTAATGGAGGGCGGTTAATGTGTTTTTTAACGGGCGTAATGCGAATTACCCAAAAAATAATTGCTATATTCGCGCTGGTGAAAGGTGCTAGGATTGAGATTCAATTAGCAGGCGGGGAACTATGGCTAACCCATTGAAGAAAAAGACGATTATAGTACCCTGGGATTCAAGCCAGGGGTGCGGATATGCTCTAGAGCATGCCTTTCAGCTTGCGCAGGCCGTGGGCGACAATGTGATGATCCTCCAATTGGTGAAACGCCCCGGCATGCTGCTTACACGGGCCAAGAGGTCTGAGTTTGAGCAGCAGCTCGCGGAGCAGCGCCAGCAACTGGAGCGAGAGGCCCAGCGGCTGAATATGGAGTTCGCGGAGAAGCGTGCGGCTATCATCCAGAACCTTAAAACGAAAACGGCAGCGGCTGGAAGGGAGTTCCAGGAGGTTACCATCACCAGTATGGTGCTGGATTATAGGAGTCTGGTGCATTCGCTCAATGAGCTGGTGCTCACCCTTAGCGTGAACCTCTTTGTAACCAGCCAGTACTACCAGCTCTCCCGTACCACTCGGCTCGACCTTCTCCCGATTCTCCGGAAGATGAAGTCGTCCAAGGTGGATACGACACCCTTCATCATTGTCAATAAACCTCCTAAGCATCTGTACTATACCGAGCTGGTGGTGCCGATGGAGTATGTGGGTAGCTATAAGGAAACCCTCCGTTGGGTGGCCTACCTCTCCACATACTACCACTGCAATGTCAACCTGATAAAGCCGCCTCTCAAGGATGAGAGCAAGAGGAGGGGAATGGCCAACAATCTCTACTTCACCAAGAAAATCCTCGACTCGAAGAATGTGGTCTACGGGATTAAGACTGCCAACAAGAGGGCGGAGTTCAACCAGGAGGTCTTCAGTTTTGTCTCTGCCATTGAGGCCGATCTGCTGATCCTGATGGCCAACAATATGAAGAATTACTTTGCCGATAGGGTGGTGAAATCAGATGTGCCGATCCTTTTCATCAATCCTCTCTCCAAGAAGTACCAGGCCTTCAAGTAGGGGTAGACGCTTTGCCTCTTCTGCCTTCGGGTTCGTTCTATAATACCACAGGTGAGAGCCTCTGTGCGTAGGAAGTGGGTGCAGAAGTATGATTAACCGCAAGCGCGTTGGCTCTCTAGGCCAGCGCGCTTTTTACACCATAAAGATCATGAGTGCACGCAAGAGTTTTTTCCGTAGTCCCATTGGCCGTTTTGTAGATACCCTGCTGCTGGTGCTCATAGCGCTAGCCCTACTTGCGAAAATCTGCCTCAGCCTGAATTGGGTGGGGGCGCTTCGTCCCTACACTGCGCAGATTCATACTATGCTCTTCGTGCTGGTGGGCGTGTATGGGCTGCTTACAGGGCTGCGCTTACGCCATAGGTGGCTGGGATTCCCAGTGGGCTTGGCGGGGCTTTTCCTGCTGGTAATGCCTGCGATCCCGGCCTTCCGCTACGAGGTATGGGTAGCCACGGGGGCAGTGGTGCTGATACTGCTGGTGGCGGTCTTCAACCCGAGGGCGCGCTAGGGGGCTAATTTCGGCGCGGACATCTAGTGCGACGCGGCACGCCACGTCGCTACGAAGGCCGCCTGCGATGCGGAGGGTTCTAATCGCGGTGCCGCATGCGTTTTATAACGACGCGGCGCGCCGCGTCGCTACGTACTCCGTGGAACGGGAGAATATGTTTTAAACCGCCGTATTCCAAACGGGAGACTCCCGTAAAAGCCCTGTATGGATTTAATCCTTTAAGAGGGGGGCTTTCCCCTTCTTGCGGGTAAACCGTTTTTAATCATGCAGTGCAAGTTCTCGAAGACGGTAGCGACGCGGCGTGCCGCGTCGATTATGTGATTCCTGCCGCGTTGATGTATGGCGATGCGGCAGGGGCTTTACCGTGCGATGCGGTATGCGCTTGTAACGATGCGGCACGCCGCGTCGCTACGTACTCCGTGGAACGGGAGAATAGGTTTTAAATCGCCGTATTCCAAAAGGGGGACCGCGGAAAAAGGCCTGTAGGGTTCAATCTTTTATGGGGGCTTGCCTCTTCTTGAGGGTAAGACGGTTTCAATCATGCAGTGCAAGTTCTCGAAGACGGTAGCGATGCGGCGTGCCGCGTCGATTATGTGATTCCTGCCGCGTTGATGTATGGCGATGCGGCAGGGGCTTTACCGTGCGATGCGGTATGGGCTTGTAACGACGCGGCACGCCGCGTCGCTACGTACTCCGAGGAACGGGAGAATAGGTTTTAAACCGCCGTATTCTAAAAGGGGGACTTCCGTAAAGCCCCGTATGGGTTCAATCTTTTGGGTGGGATTTTCCCTTCTTGCGCGTAAATCGGTTTCAATCAAGAAATTCCATTTCTCGAAGACCGTGGTGCCGCATCGTGATAAGATTTCTATCCATCGGCGAGGCTGGCTATTGCGCTCTGGGTAGGGGCGGTGCCGAGTGCGCGAGGGCCCGCCTTAACAAAGCAGCGAGTGCTCGTCCTGGTGGGATCTCTGGAGTTTGTAACGACGTGGCGTGCCGCATCGCTAAGCATGCCGCATCGTTTACTTTAATTTTCTTCTCTCTACGCAAGGTACGCAAAAAAAAATATACTAGCGGGCTATGATGTGGTTTTAGCCACACGTAGCGGGAGGAAACGCCCCATAAATGCACAGGTAATGCTACTTTTACTGGGGCGAGGGGTGTTGTTTGTATGTGGAATAGTATTTACCTTTGCTGGGTGAATGACCGTGTGGCTGTGGCAACGGGGTAGAAATCGTAAACAAACGGAACCCAAAGGGATTATGCAAAGCCTGATATATATATATATATATTCGATGCAGAATATTTAGGAATATCGAATTTAGGTTCGCAGAGAGGGTGTGCTCGGTAAGGCCGGGTGCACCCTCCCTGCGTTTTTGGGGCTGTAGCTAAAGCGAGGCGCAGAAAAATTTTTAACGTGCTTCACTTCAGGTGGCATGGCACGGTGTCGATAGGCGATGATTTCTGCTGAATAGTCATCGAGTAACAATAAAACGTCGCGTAAATGAGAACTTCGAAACTTTCCATTCTTTTCGCCCTGCTAATCCTGCTAGGGATTACGGTGCAGACGGCCCACGCCATGGGGGCAGAGAGCCTCGACTCGGTGGATTCTACCCCAAGGCAGGAGGAATCCCCTGTTCAGCCAGTGGCGCCAATGCCCACAAGCGCTACGGTGTCTAGCGGTTTGGCTCGGTATCAGGGCTGGCATTTTGGAGTGCTTATGGGGCTTGGAGGGGCGTGGGTAAAATTTGAAGGGCCGGCGGCTGCCTACAGCACGCAGAGCAGCTTTCATTTTCGGTTTGGAGCTCAGCCTAAAGATTGGATTCCGCTGCCGGGGAATACAGGCCTCCGTTTTCTATTCTCACGGGTTGCTGAACCAATCGCGCCTAGAGGGCGGGGTGCTGGATTACAGTCAGGAAGAGCTTAGCATCCGCATGAACATGAAGGATGTGCGGATCTACAACGCCAGCCTGGGGGTAGCGGTGGCATTTATCTTTTAGGATTTTAAGGCATGAGGCTTAATATGTATTTACGGTAACCATAATATAGCTATGAAGAGGGCTAAGATATGTGCAAATCTCCTACTTGTAGGATCACTGCTTTATGTTTTTTTACAGGTGCAGCCCGCTGTAGCTGAAAGTAGAAAATTCAGCGCAGTGCAGGATACTGTGATTAATCTGCAGGAATCCCAAGCCACTTCTACTCGGGCTCGGGTTGCCATGATAACTCCCCACTATTGGCTTTCTACCCTGGAAGGATGGCATTTCGGAGGTGAATTTGCATTAGGAGGAGCCCATGCTTTAGCCAGCACTCTAAATTCGTCGAGTTTTTATTTTCACTTTGGCGCAGGGGCCTCGTATGGCATTTTAGGGATAAATTCAAGTCGCCTTCTTTTACTCGATATGGGACTTGCGCTCGGAGCATCGGGAGTTTTCGGGGCACGGCTTGAAATTCCGTTTGGTCTCAGAGCATTGTTTGGTACATCGCGAGGTTTCGTATTGGGGACGGTAATGATGCCCAGTTTTGGTACCCAAGGGGCAAATATCGATGCGCTCAGTTTACGGCTCGGTTTTTATATCAAGCATGTACAGATAACGTATTTCGGATCATTTGCGCCCGTGTATCCTATTTTTACTCATGGAGTCGCATTTTCCGTGCTTATTTAAGCTCTATGCTGTGAATGCCATGCGAAAAGTTGCACTGCTGATCCTGCTCTTCCCAGTATGCGGAGTTGCCACAGCGCAGATCGGGAAAATCGATACCCTCTACTACGATAGCCACTGGCGGAGGGTGTCGCACCCGGCGTTTGCCTCCTACTACCGAATCTATGCGCCAAACGATCCTACGCCAGGCAGAAAACCCTTTCGTGACTACTATGCCACCGGCGAGCTGCAGTGCGAGGGGGGCTACATCACCATCGATCCGAATGATGATTCCAAGTCGGTATTCAGCGGCGAGTGGGAGAACTTCTATAAGTCGGGCAAGGTGGAGCAGCGGGGTTTTCGCGTGAATGGTTTGGCGCAGGGCGATTATACCACCTACTACGAGAACGGCCTTATCCGCTACCACGCCACGATGAAGGATGGGAAGGCAGAGGGGATCGTTTCAGAGTTCTCAGAAGATGGCACTACATGCCGCCAGACCGAGATGCTGCATGGTGAGCCCAAGTATGATTACTACACGGTCTCCAACCAGAAAGGCTACGTGAGCAAGCTGAGAATCGGCGATGATGCCCCCGTTTGGGATGTGCCGCAGGAGAAGGATATGAAAGTGATCTACCGCGATGGGGTACCGCAGCTCTACTACACCACTAATGGTATACAGGTGGTGGCCAGCATGACGGAAGAGGGCGCGTATGGACACTGGTACAGGGTAGGGATTAGCGTAACGAACTATGCGTATGTGCCGGTAGAATTTGACCCTGAGATGATAACTTCGGCGCTCACCAAGCAGAATGGGGAGGAGATACCCATGGAGGTCTACACCTCAGAACGGTTTATGAGCAAGGTGAGGAATCGCCAAGCGTGGGCTACATTTTTCCAAGCGTTCGCAGAGGGTGTAGCAGCAGCAGGAGCAGGCTACTCTACCTCTACGACTCGGACTAGCGTGTACGCATCGGGGTCATCGGGGGGCTATAGGGCCTCGGTGAGCGGATATGGAACGTCGACTACGGTCAACTACGACGGTGCGGCGGCTTACCAGGCCCAGGTGATCGCGGCTAACCGCTCGGCAGAGTACCAGCGTGAGCTGCTCCAGGAGCGGGAATCGCTACGGGTAAGCTACCTTCGCCGTACCACGATACAGCCAGGCGAGTCACTTAAAGGGTATGTTCTCATAAAGTACAAGCGAGGGGTGCAGATGCGCGTGATGGTGTTTGTGAACTCTATTTGCTATACGTTTACGTGGGGTGGGGATTAGGGAGACTTTGAGAAATTTCGTTTTTTGGGAAATACGGGGTATGCATTCTCGACTTTTTCAAATGGTGGAGCAAAGAATGTAAGGCTATGAAACGATTGGTACTGCTGGCAATACTAGGGATGCTACTTGCGGGTGGCGTGTGGGGAAAGGCAAAGGAAGACGAGGCCTCCTTCATTACTGTGTGGAATACGAGGATCCCGAGTGGTATACAGACTTTGGATGGGGAGTGGCTGGAGAGTGATAGCACTACGATTTGGTTTCCCGCAATAGGGACGAACTACGCCGTGGCTTGGCGGGCTGAGGGGGAGAAGAAGTGGCATCCGGTGGGGAATGGACGTGCGACAACAGTAGCAGGAAAGGCTCTGAACATAAAATTCCCGAAATCAGGCAGGTACGAGGTGAAGGCTGGCCCAGAGGGACTGGAGGGATTCCAGATGTTCCCGTATAATTTAGAAGCAGATACCAATCTAGCAGCAGGTGACTGTGCGCGGCTGGTAGGTATAGCCTCGTGGGGTGATGTGGAATGGGGTGAGCATGGGTTAAAAACTGCATTTTTCACATGCGTTAACCTGGTATCGCTACCGAGCCAGACAGAGCGGTATCCCCGGGCTAGACTGGTTCCCAAGAGACTAGAGGGTTCGTTGGATGCGATGTTCATGGGGTGTCAAGGTCTGGAACGTGAGGGGGCTCGCAGCCTTGCTGGGTGGGATGTGGGGGAGGTAACTTCTATGGGGATGATGTTTTGCAATTGTATTCGGTTTGATGCAGACCTCTCAGGCTGGAAAACCGGCAAGGTGCTGAGAATGGGAAACATGTTTCAGCACGATGTGCGCTTTGAGGGCGATCTTTCGCAGTGGGATGTGGGAGAGGTTCGTGATATGCACGCGATGTTCGATAGCTGCGTGCGATTCAACAGCGACCTCTCGCAGTGGAATGTGGGAAAGGTTTACAATATGCGGGCTCTATTCCAGTATTGTTCAGCTTTCAATTCTGACCTTTCGCAGTGGAATGTGGCGATGGTTGAGGACATGCAAAATATGTTTGTGGGGTGTGAAACCTTCAATTCCGATCTTTCACAGTGGAATGTAGGGAATGTCCAGGATATGTCGGCGATGTTTGCCGCCTGTGATATCCTCAATACGGATCTCTCGCAGTGGGATGTGGGGAAAGTGAAGGAAATGTCGTCGATGTTAGCATCCTGAAAGAGTGTCAAAACGGATCTCTCACTTGGGAATGTGGGGCGAGTGAAGTGG
>JABCOB020000099.1 GCA_013333835.2 Bacteroidia bacterium | reverse complement strand
GTTGAGCATCGGGCTATCGGCCGGCGAGGGCCCCACCTTTATGATGAACTCCATGAGCCGCTTTACCCCGATGTTCTTGAGCCCGGAGAGGCAGAATACGGGGTATACCCCCTGGGTGGCAATGCCTTTGGCCAGACCAGCGCGTATCTCGTCCTCTGTGAGCATCCCCTTCTCAAAGAAGAGCTCCATGAGCCCCTCGTCGTTCTCTGCGGCAGCCTCGGTGAGCTTGGCGTTGAGTTCTTTGGCCTTTTCCAGCTGGTCGGCGGGGATTTCGAGCTCTTCGCGCTCGCCGTTGGTGCCTTTAAAGCGGTACATCTTCATGAGCAGCACGTCGATGAAGGTGTCGAAGTTCGCGCCGGGGTTTACGGGGTACTGCACCGTAACCACCTTGTTACCAAATGATTGGTGGAGTGTCTCAAGGGTTTGGTCGTAGTTGGCCTTCTCGTGGTCTAGCTGGTTGAGGGCGAAGAGCATGGGGCGGTCGAGCCGCTTTACCCATCGGGAGAAGATCTCGGTCCCCACATCCACGCCCTGCTGGGCGTTTAGCACCATCACGGCGATGTCGGCTACGCTCAGGGAGGTGATGACCGCACCGATGAAATCGTCAGACCCTGGGGTGTCGAAAATGTTGAGCTTGTGGTCCATGAATTCGGTGTACATCACGGTGGAGTAGACCGATTTCTTGTTCTGCTGCTCAATTTCGTTGTAGTCTGATACGGTAGTGCCGGCCTCTATGGTTCCCTTTCGGTCGATAACCTTTCCCTCCAGGAGCATGGCCTCTGCCAGGAGGGTTTTGCCCGTGTTGGTGCCCCCAATGAGGGCAACGTTCCGAATCTGCGCTGTGGTGTACCTCTTCATGCTTGTAGTTTGGTATTAGCTGTTTACGGGGACCGAGTGCAAAAAGAACGGGGGTACGGTAGCCAAGCTCGGCTAACGCACCCCCAAAGTTAGAAAATTTTTAGATAGCTGGTAGCAGTCTGCTGCAATTTCATATTTCTTTTCGTAGTCGGGCCACGGGAATTCCTAGCATTTCGCGGTATTTAGCCACGGTGCGCCGGGCGAGCGCGTAGCCCTGCTGCTGCAGGAGGGTGAGGAGGGCATCGTCAGTCAGCGGGGCGCTCCTGTCTTCGTGGTCTATGGCCTGCTGGATGGCCTCTTTAATGGCCCGGGTGGTGGCTACGCCGTGGGCGGTGGGGGTGCTTTCGCTGAAGAAGTCGCGGAGGGGGATGATACCGTGCGGGGTTTGCGCATAGCGGTGGTTCACGGCGCGCGAGATGGTGGAGATGTCTAGCCCCATCTCTTGGGCTATATCTTTCAGGATGAGGGGTTTTAGGTGCTGAATATCGCCGCTGGAGAGGTAATCGCGCTGGTGGGAGGCTATGGCTTGCATCACGGCCATGAGGGTGGCATTGCGCTGGTGGAGGGCTTCGATGAATTGGTGGGCCGAATCAATTTTCTGCCTGATGAACTGCGAGGCTTCATGGCTTGCGGGGGATTTTTGCCCGTTTTGGGGCGTAAAATCCTTGAGCATAGCCTGGTAGGTTGGGCTAATGTGGAGGGCTGGGGTGTTTCGTCCGTTGAGCCGAACTACGGGCTGCTGGGAGCTGGGGTCTACCCATACGGTGAAGTCTGGGACGATGGTCTGCCCTTGGGTAGCGGCATCCACCTCCCAGAGGTTGCCGGGGCGGGGATTGAGCTGGCGGATAAGGTCTGTGGCGGCCTGTAGGCGGTCTTCGGGGAGCTTGAGCTTTTCGGCAACCCGGGCGTATTGCTTGGCCGCGAAGGCTTCAAAGGCGCGCGAGAGGATGGCTAGGGCATCGGTGGCGGCTTGCCCCTGCTGGTCGCGTAGCTGTAGCATGAGGCACTCTTGCAGGGTGTGCGCACCAATGCCGGCGGGGTCGAGGCTCTGCACCTGCCCTAGCGCGGCCTCTAGGTCGGCGGCTTTCACATCGCGCCCGTAGCGGATAAGCAGGTCATCGGCCAGGGTGGGGAGTTCGCGGCGCAGGTAGCCGTCAGCATCCAGATTCCCGATGATGTATTCTGCTAGCTCACGAATATCGGGGGTGATGCGGCGCAGCGCGAGCTGTTCTAGGAGCGAATCGCGAAAGGAGGTCGGGGCGCGGAATCGCTGCCCAGGGTCGTAGCTATCGCTCGGCGCGCTGCCGTTGTAGGCCACTCCCGAAATGGCGTCGTCATCGTCGGTGTCATCTGTAGGGGTGGAGGGGGCGGGGGCGTCGAGGCTGGTATCGGTGCTGTCGGCATCCTGCTGGGTGGGGCTATTGGGATCTGGCCCCTCCTCTAGGGTGGGGTTGAGCTCTAGTTCTCGTTTCACCTGCTGCTCTAGCGCGAGCATGGGGGTGCCAATGAGCCCGATAATCTGTAGCTGCTGGGGCGAAAGGTGCTGCTGCTGGGCGAGCTTAAGACGCTGTCTCTGGGAATCCATATCGGCCGATTTGCAGGCAAAGGTAGTGAAAATGGAGAAGGCAGGCAAGAGCGGCATAAGCGACGAGGTGCGCTAAGTATCGCAATGCGGCACGTTAAGTATCGCGACGCGGCACGCCACGTCGCTACAAACGCCAGGGATTCCGCTAGGGGCACCCAGGGATGGGCAGGCAACTTTCGGCCTGCCCCTACAGCATCGCCCCTACGCATGTGATGGATGGTATACATTTATGATGGCGGTGGGCGGGGGAATCTTCGCGTTGCGAAGACCCAGCCCCTACAGTCTGCGGTGGCAGGGAGGGCAGTGCCCCTATAAAAAACGACGCGGCACGCCGCGTCGCTACGGTCTTCGAGAAATGGAATTGCTTGATTGAAAATTCTTTACCCTGGGAAGGGGAAAGCCCCCCTATAAGATTGACCCATACGGGGCTTTGCCGCGGTCTCCCTTTTGGAATACGGAGGTTTAAATCCTATTCTCCCGTTCCTTAGAGGACGTAGCGGTGCGGCGTGCTGCATCGTTATCCCGTCTTTGCGCCGTTCCCACTGATGCCCTTTTGGCGTAAATGATGGTCGATGCCGCATGCGTCGCATCACCCTCCTCGCAATGCCGACTGTAGGGGCGGGGTCTTCGCAACACGAAGATTCCCCCGCCCACCGCCCCTCCATGCGTATACCAGACTCCCCGCATACCTCCCACCTATGGGGACCTATGGCCTTTATCACGATGCGGCACGCCGCGTTGGTTAGGGCGGGCACTCGCTACGCTCGGCATCGCCCCTACCAAGAACGCGGTGGCAAACCTCGCTACAATCCCACGATTTAGGGGTATTTTTATCCCCAACAGGGTTATTTTTGCCCGGGAACCCCACCTACCTTCGCGGTCAGAACTGGCGAGGTCTGGAGTGTTATGCAGCGTATAGAGTGCACGTATGCGGGTGTAGGTATATCGCGAGCTGCCATCTCGGGTATGCGGGGTGGTTGCCCTTCGGCTAGATTTTTCGTCATCCTCCTCTTGGGGTGGCTGCTATTCATGCTGTGCGGGCGCACGGTAGTTGCCCAGCAGCACGTGGTGGAGGTGCGGGTTGTAGATGCAGAGAGCGGGCTGGGGGTAGAGTTCGCTGCGGTACAGTGGAAACCTGCTGGGCAGGCGGTATTCCGCGAGGGGTGCTATGCCGATTCTAAAGGGAGAGCAACTATACGTACCTCATCGCCGGTACTGGTGCTGCAGGTGGGCAATATGGGCTATACCCGCGCCACAGACACCCTCCGACTTCCGCTGGCACGGCCACATACCATTAGGCTGCAGCCTGCAACTACGGAGCTTGGTAAGGTGGAGGTGATGGGTAAGAGCCGTGCGCAAGCTATGCGAGAGTCGCCAGAGGCTATAAGCGTGCTGAGCGCGCAGGAGCTGCAGGGGCGTACGGTATCGGTTCAGCAGGTGCTTAATAAGACTATGGGACTAAAGGTGGGGCAGGGTGGTGGTGTGGGGAGTAGTTCGCGAATCATAGTACATGGGCTCGAGGGGAATCGCGTTCAGCTCCTCTGGGATGGCATTCCTTTGGGAGAGCAAGAGGGCTTGTTTTCGCTCGACGAGATTCCCATTGACATCATAGAGCGGATAGAGGTCTACAAGGGAATCATCCCGGCTCGCTTCGGGTGCGATGGGCTTGGGGGTGCGGTCAATATAGTCACTAAGGAGTTCAGCACCGATTACCTAGACGCTTCCTATGAGCTGGGGTCGTACGCAATGCACAAGGCGAGCCTCTTCACACGGAAGAATCTCCCGAAGCACGGTGTGCTGGTAGGGGCTGGTGGCTATCTCACCTATGCGCAGAACAACTACCGATTCCGTGTGCCAGAGCGTGAGTACCTGCGGGTGCGTCGAGACCATGACCGATTCCACGCCTGGATGCTCAAGGGGAAGGTGGCGCTTACCCGGATGTGGTTTGACGAGGCGAGTATCGAATTCGGCTACTATACTCGCTACCGCCAGGTGCAGGGTATAGAGCAGAATGTGCAGCATGCTGAGAATAATAGCGGGGTCTATATGCTGGAGAATCGGTTGATAAAGGGCGGACTGATTCATGGGGATCTAGATCTTGAGTCGCATTTCTCGCTAGCCTATGGTGCAAATCGGTTTACTGATACCTCGCGAACTCGCTACGACTTCGAGGGGCGTGCCTACCCGAGTCCGAATGGGCGGGGTGAGACAGGCGATGTGCCGCGCAATTCGGATGATCTGAACTTGGAGATCAACGAGCGGCTGAATTTTGATTACAGACTATCGTCTTCCAATACGTTGAATCTCAATACATTGCTTAACCATGCGCGCAGGAAACCCAATGATACTTTGGCTAGCAGGCATGTGGGGTTTGCCATTGGGGGATTCCCGAGCCTGAGGACGAGCCTAGTGGCTGGGCTTACCTGGGAGGCCAGGCTCTTCGGAGGTCGGCTTATCAATATGCTCTCGGGCAAGTATTTCCTCTTGAGGACAGACATTGAGGATCTCACATCCTACGAACTCATAGCACCTCCTGCGCGGAAGCGGAATACCACTACGCGCCTAGGGTGGATAGAGGCGATGAAGTATGAGATAGCCGGGGGCACGTATCTCAAGGGATCGTATCAACGCGCCATTCGACTTCCCAATGCCCAGGAGCTTTTCGGCGATGGTATCATCACATTCCCTGCTGCGGGGCTGAAACCAGAGTTGAGCCATAACTTCAACGTCGGGCTACTCATAGATCGGGATTATCTTCTCAGGTTCAGGCGAACCCAACTAGAGGTGGGGGCATTCTACATGCGCGTTGGCGACATGATCAAGCTTGTTCGTCAGCACATGGTGGCGGGCTATGTAAATGCCGAGCGGGTGAATATCAAAGGGGTAGAGGCTGAACTCAAGCTGGATATTAACAGTTGGCTCTACGCCTATGGCAACATCACCTACCAGGATGCCCGCGATGCGCTTCCCCAGGTGCCGGGTTCTACAGCGCCTAACCCGACCTATGGGTTGCGTTTACCCAATATCCCTTACCTGTTCTCCAATTTCGGGGTGGAGTGCCATACTTACGATCTCCCTGCGAGGTGGTACGTGAAGCTATTCTACGATGGCCGGTTCACCCAGGAGTATTTCTACAACTGGGAGCTTACCCGGCGGAGCAAGCGTCGTATCCCCCAGAGCTGGGTGCACGATGTGGGGCTGCTGATTACCTACCACGGGCGCTACTCGCTGGCGCTGGAGTGCCATAATGTGATGGGGCGTGAGGTGTGGGATCAGTATAGGCGGCCACTGCCCGGGCGGACCTTTCACGTGAAGTTTAGATACACATTCGCAAAAGGAATTCTCTAACCAAAACACAGTACAATGAACCGATTCATCATTCGCCATACGGCATTGACTCTTGGGCTATTGGGAGCTTTAGCAGTAGCCTACTCGTGCAAGAAGCAGGAGGATAAGAATACCCTGCCAGTGCCTGACAACCAGCATTTCGTCTACGTGCATTACCTTGACCAGAAGGCGGCCTATCTCGGCACATTCTCTGACCTTTCGGCCAAAACCACTGACAATAGCCAGGGCTACGAGTTCAGCTTTGGCTGCTATCTGTTCGCTCGTAAGGATATTGTGCTACTCCCCGAGGGGAAGTTTGGCGATAAGATCTACAAGTTCACCCGAGGGGCGAGAGGCGAGTTGGTGCAGGCGGGGAGCAAGACATTTGGGCAGGGAGCACGGCCTGGTGAGGTGAATTTCGCGAGCGATGCGCTAGCCTATGTGATGCACCATGGGTTGGGAAGAATTTCCCTCCTCAACCCCCAGAATCTGGAAGAGGTAGGGGAGATCGACCTCTCATCCTATGCAACCCAGGACAACAACCCCGATTTGGGCTGTAACGTGATTCGCGATGGGAAACTCTACGTTGCGCTCAATCAGCTCAGTACGCCCCACACATCCTACCCAGGCACTGGCGCCGAGGTGGCCATAGTGAACCTTAAGGAGGGGAAGGTGGAGAAGGTGATAAAGGATGCCCGCACGGGGGTAGTGGGGCTGTTCCGCCACTCCGATGCCATAGTGGATGAAAGGGGGGATATATATTTCTACAGCGCAGGAAACAATTTTAATAAGGCTGAGAATGAAGGGTTTATCCGTATAAAAAAGGGGAGTGATGAATGGGATGCCGACTACCTGTTCAACCTCTCGCAGACTCCCGTCAAAGGGCAAGCTGGCATGGGGCAGTATATCATCAAGTTCTTCTACGCAGGCGAGGGCATTGTCTACAGCTGCCTAAAGATAACCGATCAGGAGTTCAATATTCTCCAGAAGGATTTCCAGCCTGTGAAGATCGACCTCTGGAACAAGACCATAGAGAAGCTTAACCTTCCGCTGACCGACAGTAATGGTTCGTTTGCCATAGCAAAGTACCATGAATTCATAGTTTTCGGCATGTCATGCGCTGGTGGAGTAGGCTACTACACCTACAACACTGTAACGGGCGAGTGCAGCCAGAGTCCCGTGGTAACCGCGGTGGGGGTACCCTCGAGCCTGCTGGCCTTCGAGTAGTGGATTGCATTGGTTTCTAGACTATTAGGATTTCGGGAACTCGGGCAAAGGTAAAACCAAAGAGCAGGAAGGCAGCCGGCGGTTCTATTCGAAACGTTTTGAATTTCGCTATCTTTGCGAAAAATAGGCGGCATGGTACTTGAATTCTCTGCAGTGGAGCACCCTGAGGATTGGATGCGGGTGGTGGCCGAACAGCTCGGGATGCCTGTAGAGGGGACTCGGGTTAAACTTCCCGAGATGCTAGGGCAGGGGTTCTTTTCGCAGTACACGTTGTGCGAATGGCTTACGCTGAACTACCTTCGCTTCGTTACCCACGAGCCGCTCATGCTGGTGCGGCGACCTGTGGCGGCATCACCGTGGATTCCCGTAATGTTCTACACCACCACCGGGTACGAGCAAATTATAGGGGCATCGAGCCGGGCTGTGGGAATTGATACGCTCGATGGGATCTTTATGCCCTCGTGCCATATTCCCACCGAGTGGCGGATTCCCCCCGGCGTTTGGCTGACAAATGTGACCCTGACTTTCCACGGAGAGCGTGTGCAGCCTCTGCTCGATGGGGATTGCTACCTGGCTCGACTTCTCCACTCATGGCAGTCGTTCTACCTTTTCGAGACGATAACGCCCGCAATGGCCTTAGTGCTAGCCAACATCGGGCGGTGCGTGGAGGAACAGGGCGCGCCATTCCATATGTTGGCTCTACTTCGGCTATCGATAGAGCTTTTCGGGTATTTCGTGGAGCGAATAGAGCGAAGGGCAGGGGCTGCACAATTCACGAACCTAGATGGGCGCGATGTGGAGGCCATATTCCAAGTGCGAGCGAGAATACTACAGGATCTTGCCCGGGTGCCGAGCATTGTGGAGCTGGGCAGTATGGTGGGTATGAGTCCGTCTAAGCTGCAAAGGTATTTCCGGCTCGTAACGGGGATATCCATTACAGAGTTTGCCATGGCAGAGCGGATGGAATGGGCTAAAAGGCTTCTTGCATCTCGGCGCTATACGGTATCGGAGGTCGGCTATACTGTCGGCTATACGAATTTGAGCCATTTCTCGGAAATCTTCCGCAGATACTACCAGCTGAACCCCAAGCAGTTCCAGGCTTCGCAGATGGAGTAGGGGCTATGGATGCTCCTGGTGTGCGCGTGGGCGTCCGACTGCCCGGATTACGACAGCATGGCATACAGATTCGAGGATGTATGTCAATTTTGCAGATTTGTCCGTATTGGTACACTTTTGGCTTATCCCCTAGATGAGACCGCCCCTGTGGGGTAGGGCATTCAGGATTGATAACTAAAGTTTTAGGAGGATACAGCGATGTTACCAGTAGCAAGAGGTGAATTCGAACCGTTTGTAAGTCTTAGCAATTGGCTTACCGATAGGGTGCACAGCGAGTTGGGGCATTTCAGCATGCCGAGTGTCAATATCCGCGAGAGCGAGAAGGAGTACACCATAGAGGTGGCGGCGCCAGGCATGGAGAAGGGGGATTTCAATGTGGATATGCACGATGGGCTGCTGACAATAGCCTGCGAGAAGAAGAGCGAGTGCGAATGCCAAGGGAAGGAAGGCGAGAGCTACCTACGCCGGGAGTTCAACTACGCGAAGTTCAGCAAGCAGTTTACCCTGCCCGATTCGGTAGATGAGGCGAACATACAGGCCAACTACGATAAGGGTGTGCTTACGGTGCAACTGCCCAAGCGGCAGGATGATCCACGCAAACAGCGCAGGAGCATTGATGTGAAGTAAGCGTGATGTAGAAAAAGGGGCCGAGGAGCGAATCCTCGACCCCTTTTTTATGTCCTATGGCAGGTCTAGCCTGTCGGTTTCAGGCTCTTTGGGGCTAGCGTCGCCGTTGGATTCGTTGGACCTGGCTCTGAATCCGTTCGTATAGCCTTGCAAAGCGCCCCTCAATGCCCGCGGCTCGCATCCGTTTTACCAGATCGCGAGGCGTAAGGAAGAGGCGGGGCGACACGCCCGTTAGCTCGGGGGCTTGTGGCCCGGCTACCACCCTTAGGGCGCTGGGGCATATTTCCACCCCGAATTCCCCGGGGAACGTCACGGGTTCTCCGTCTACATGCCCGTGAACTTTTGCCTCGCTGCACCGTACGCGCAGCCGGGTGAAGTTGATGGTTTCCACGTAGCTAGTCCTGTCTACCAGCCCTTGGAATAGCAGCGCGGCCAGAAACCCAATGGCGACCTTTGGGAAGGGGCGGACCACCACCAGGGTTAGCTGCCCGTCGTCTACCCGGGCTGTGGGGGCTATGAGGGCGTTGTTGCCAAATTGAGAGGCGTTGGCGAAAGTTAGCAGCAGCGCGCGGCGTTGGAGCTGATGCCCATCTACCTCTAGCTCGAAGGTGCGGGGTTTGTAGCGAAAGTAGAGCTCTGCGGTGGCTCGTACGTAGTTCCGCATGCCGCGTCCGTTGAGGTTGGCGAATTCCCACCCGATTTCTGCATCGAGGCCTACGCCGGCCGTGGTGACGAAGGGGATGCCAGCAGCCAGCCCACAGTCCATGTGGATGGGTGTACCCCCAGTGGCAGCGCGGAGTGCGGCCCTGGTGCGTAGGGGAATGGCCAGGTGGCGGGCTAGCCCATTGCCAGAGCCCCGCGGGATTATGGCCATCGGGACATTGGAATTCAGCAACCCCTTGGCCACCTCGTTCACGGTGCCATCGCCCCCTGCGGCTATTACCAGCCCTACGCCTTGGGCAGCTGCGCGTTGCGCCAATTCGGTAGCGTGGCCAGGGTATTGCGTCTTCTCTATACGCACCTCATACCCTGCATTGCGCAGTATTCGGCGGGTGTTAGTGTAGAGCAGCCACTGGAAACTCCGCTTGTGGTTGGGGCCTGAGTGGGGGTTTACTATAAGCAGGGCTATGGGGGGCGAATCGGTGGTATTCATGGCGTTTGGCTTGGATATAGTGGCTGGTAGCGGCTGTGAATTCGGCTGCAAGTTAGTGGGTATTATGTAGAAAAACAATAGGGTTGCCTGGTTTGCGAGATGTTGGAAGTGGAGAATTATTACTACTTTTGCAGCCGCGGGGTAGGGAAACCCGCGCAACGAACGGCTAAATCAATACGCAAGTTGTAATTTTTTTCACATTGGCATGAAAAGGTTGGTTTGTACAGTGGCAACCATTGCTCTGTTGGCTGGCGGTGTGTTGCGGGCTCAGGATGGGGAGAAGAAGAAGGGGGGATTCCAGTTTACCGACGAGGTTACGGTACCCACCACTTCAGTAAAGGATCAGAACCGTGCGGGCACCTGCTGGAGCTACTCTGGGCTGGGGTTCTTCGAGTCGGAACTCCTGCGGATGAAGAAGGGGGAGTACGACCTCTCTGAGATGTTCATCGTGCGGAATACATACCACGATAAGGCGGTAGACTACGTTCGCTACCACGGAACGATGGAGTTTGCGGCGGGGGGCTCGTTCAAGGATGTGGTGGAGGTGCTCCGCAAGCATGGCATAGTGCCAGAGGAGGTGTACAAAGGGCTAAACTACGGCGAGGAGAACCACGTGCATGGTGAGCTGGATGCTGTGACCAAGGCCTACGTGAATGCTGTGATAGAGAACAACAACAAGCACCTGAGCACTGCGTGGCTGCGGGGGTATGACGGCATACTGAATGCCTACCTGGGAGTGCCACCCACCGAGTTTACCTACAAGGGGAAGAAATACACCCCGAAGAGCTACATGGAGAGCCTGGGGCTGAATCTGGACGACTACACCTACATCACCTCCTGGGCGCACCACCCCTTCTACCAGCTCTGCAAGGTGGAGATCCCGGACAACTGGCGGCGGGGCGATGACTGGAATGTGCAGCTGGATGAGATGATGGCCATTATTGACAACTCGCTGAAGAATGGCTACCCGGTGGCCTGGGGGAGCGATGTGAGCGAGAAGGGGTTCAAGTGGCGTAAGGGTGTGGCCGTAATCCCTGCCAAGGAGGGTGAAGAGACGGCAGGCGCTGAGGTGCTGAAATGGGCGGAAATGAGCAAGGAGGATAGAGAGAAGGCTCTTTCGGAAATCAACGGGCCTGTACCCGAGAAGAAAATTACCCAGGAGATGCGCCAGCTGGCTTTTGACAACTGGGAAACGACCGATGACCACGGCATGGTGATAGTGGGCATTGCCAAGGATCAGAATGGCAATAAGTACTACAAGGTGAAGAACAGCTGGACTGCCAGTGGCCCATATGAAGGGTATTTCTATGCCTCGGAGGCCTTTGTGCGCTATAAGACCATAGATATCATGGTGAACAAGAAGGGCATCCCTGCAGAGATAGCCAAGAAACTCAAGCTGTAAGGGGGGCTTGCGCATAAAACCGCCCCGCAGGTTGCTGTTCTGCGGGGCGGTTTTATGCTAGAGCTCGTAGGGCTACTGGCGATAGCTCAACCTTGTACATTGGATTTAAGGCTATCCAGGTAATTTTGTAGCTCCTCAGGATTTCGCAGGGTCACGAACCGACCATTTCGGAAATCATCTTCAGCACGGCGTAATTTTTCGCGGAATTCGGGGGAAGCTATTACGTACTCCTCCACAAAGATGAGATCGAAGATGCTGTGCCCCAGGGTGAATTGCACGTCGAAACCCGCTCTGAGCATATCGCAGAACAGCGGGATATTGTTGCGGAACTGGCTGCCAGTCACC
>JABCOB020000098.1 GCA_013333835.2 Bacteroidia bacterium | reverse complement strand
GGCGGGCAACTTTCGGCCCGCCCCTACAGCACCGCCCCTACCAAGAGCGCAACAGTGGCAGGCAGGACTTTTGCAGGAAGCCCCCCAAGAGGCAGAGAAAACCTTGAAGTCTCAAGCATATAAAAGGTGAAGAATAGTTTTGAGGAGAAATAGAAGTCGGCGAGAAACGGAAATATTTTGTACTTTTAGGGCAAATTTTGAGGCAGGATGGCGCGGAAATACGATGCGGCTTACGTGGCTCAGTACACATTCCTGGGCTTCTTCATCGGGCTAGGGCTAGTGGTGGTAACCATTCTACTACAGCTTCTTGCTGGTGAAGGCTCGCTTTCGTGGTCATTTGTCAGCCAGCTTCACCGTCAGTATCCTAGCATGTATCTGGTGGATCTAGGCCCGTTTGTTTGTGCTGCATTCGCCTTTCTGGTGGGTCGAATGTACTCACGGCAACGGCTGGCGATGGAGCTGACAGCGAAGGTAGCAAAGGCGAGGTATAACGAGCTGCTGGGCTTTGTCCGCACCCTTGAGGGAGGCGAGCAAACCGACTACACCCCTGCGGCAGACGATACGCTGGGGCAGACGCTCCTCCACCTGCGAGACGATATTCAGGCGCAACGCGCCGAGGAGACGCAGCGTCGGCAGGAGGACAGGCAGCGGAGCTGGATGGCTGAGGGGTTAGCGGAGTTCGGCGAGATCTTGCGGGAGGATGTAGACAATCTCGAGGAACTCGGCAATAAGCTCACGAGCCACCTGGTGAAGTACATAGGGGCTAATCAGTGCGGTTTCTACATAGTGGAGGGTGAGGATGTAGGCGATAGGCATCTGCGGCTGCTGGCCTGCTATGCGTATGATCGTAGGAAATTCGCGCATCAGCGTTTGGAGTGGGGCGATGGGCTGGTGGGGGCGTGTATACAGGAAGGGGTGACCTCGCAATTCGATAGTATTCCTGATGGTTACCTTACCATAACGAGCGGGCTGGGCGAGGCAACGGCGAAAAACCTTCTCCTGGTGCCTCTGCTGCAGGATGAGGCTCGCTACGGTGTGCTAGAGCTGGCTTCGTTTGCCCGGTTTGAACCGCATACTGTAGAGTTTTGCGAACGAGTGGCATCCTCAATAGCCTCAACCCTTGCGAGCAAGCGTATAAGTATCCGTACGGCGCAGCTATTGGCCGAATCGCAGAAGCAGGCGCAGATACTCAGCGAGCAGGAGGAGCAGATGCGCCAGAATATGGAGGAGCTGCAGGCAACCCAGGAGGAGGCTGCGCGGCAGTCAGAGTCGTTCGTAAGCTTCACAAACTCAGTGAATGAGACGTTGATTCGGGCTGAGTATAAGGTAGATGGTACGCTTATCTATGCCAACACTAAATTTCTCCAGAAGCTAGAGTATAATAGCTTTGAGGAAGTACAGGGGAAACCGATATCGCTTTTTATCAACTTCAAGGATCGCTCTTGGTTTGACCAGATCTGGGAGGGGCTCGCTACTGGAGGAAGAGCCTTTGAAGGCGACATGAAGCACGTGACGCGCAATGGGAAAGATCTCTGGACAATAGCAACCTACACGTGTATAAAAGACCACAGGGGGGAGGTGGATCGCATCCTCTTCCTCGCGATAGATACTACGCACGATAAGAAACAGAATCTAGACTGGCAGGGGCAGATAGATGCGCTGAATCGCGTGAGTCTTAAGGTGGAAATGACACCGCTGGGCGATATTATCGCAGTGAATGATAAATTTGTGGAGACGCTCGGCTACGGGCGCGATGCGGTGCTCCGCAAGCCAGTGTACACGATTTTATCCCAAAGTGAGCAGTCTAATTTTGAGCGGATTCTGGCAGCGGTAGGCAAAGGGGAGAACTTTGAAGGGACGCTACGGGCTGTAAATGCGCAGGGGGCAGAGTGCTGGCTCCGCGTATCGCTCACCACGGTGAATGATATGTATGGCGATATCGCAAAGATTATATTGATAGCCAACGATATAACACGCGAGAAGCTCATGGAGATTGCCACCCAGCGGCAGACGGAGCAGCTACGCGAACAGGAGGAAAAATTGCGGCAGAACGAGGTAGAGCTCAGTAAGAAGCTTCGTCAGGCGCGGGAGGAAGTCAAGAATCAGTTTCGGGAGATAGAGAAGATCCAGGTTCGTAACGAGAAGACGTTGGAGGGTTTTTTGGATGCCATAATCACTACGGATCAGGAGGGGGTGGTGGAATTTTTCAATCGTGCGGCAGAAGAGCTGTTCGGAGTGGATCGTAGCGAGGTTCTTGGACAGAATATTCGGCTGCTCTTCCCGCCAAGTAGCGCGGAGAATAGCGATTTCCTGAAGGGCTATTTGGATCCCCAGGGAAAGAAAATAGTAGGCGAACGTCGGGAGGTTCAGATTACAACATCAAAAGGAGAGGAACTCTCGGTACTCATGCTGCTGAGCGAGGCAAAAGTAGGACGGGTGATGAGCTATACCGCATTCATACAGAACATCTCGCTGGATCTTTTCTAGAGTTATAGGGCTGGTGTGGAAGGGATGCAGTGGCAAGGAGTGGCACACGAAGAAGGAATGGATGGCGGCGAACCAATTCGGTAAATATCTAGAGTGGTAGAGGTTGCGCAGCAAAGGGATAGCTGTAGAACCGTAAGAATCCTAGAGAGGAGAGTAAATATCGCATAAGAAAGACGATGATTCATTCAATTGTAGGAGTTGGACCTGTGAACATGGTAGGGGTCGAGAGGGGCAAGTGTCTCCGCTGCTCTGTGCAATTCCTGTAATTGTGAACGCGAAGTAAATCAAACAACAGTAAGGTTTCATCCAGTTCCCAAGGATTGGGGCAATGATCTAGCTTAGAATCGTATTAAGACGGTTAGAGCTTGGCAAAATCTATCAGCAGCGGGGTAATGGCTAGCGAGAAATTCATAGTATCGGCACGTAAGTATAGGCCGGCAACATTCCGCAGTGTGGTTGGTCAGTCCATGATTACCAATACATTGCAGAATGCAATTCGTCGGCAGCAGCTGGCGCATGCCTACCTCTTCTGCGGTCCACGGGGGGTGGGTAAGACCACGTGCGCCCGTATTTTCGCCAAGACGATAAATTGCACGAACCTAACGCCAGAAGGGGAGGCTTGCGGTGAATGCCCAAGCTGTAGGGCTTTCGCCGAGCAGCGTTCCTACAATGTGCAAGAGCTGGATGCGGCCTCGAACAACTCAGTGGACGATATTCGCGACCTGACCGAGCGGGTACGCATTCCACCGCAGATTGGCAAGTATATAGTCTACATCATAGATGAGGTGCATATGCTATCGGCAGCGGCCTTTAACGCATTCCTCAAAACGTTGGAGGAGCCGCCAGAGTATGCGATATTCGTGCTTGCAACGACGGAAAAGCATAAGATTCTACCGACGATACTCTCAAGATGCCAGATTTTCGATTTTAAACGTATACGAGTAGATGATACGATAGATTACCTGGAGTATATAGCTAAGGAGGAGGGAGTAAGCTATACACGCGATGCGCTTAACTTGATAGCACTGAAGGCCGATGGGGGTATGCGCGATGCGCTGTCGACCTTTGACCAGGTGGTGAGTTTTTCGGGCGGCGAGCTGACCTATAAAGGAGTGGTTGAGGGGCTCAACCTGCTGGATATAGACTACTATTTTCGGATTACCGACACAGTGGAGGTGGGGGACTACCGAGAGGCTTTAAAGGTGTTTGACGAGGTGATAGCTAGGGGATTCGATATCCCACAGTTTGTGGCTGGGCTCAATAGCCATGTGCGCAATCTGCTGGTGGCGCAGGATCCTCGCACGGTGGATATGCTGGAACTCGGAGAATCGCTAAGCCAACGTTACCTAGAGGGAGCACAGAAAGTTAACCCTCCGACTCTTATACGGGCGCTACAGTTGATAACAGATGCCGAGGCCACCCTGAATCGGTCGCCCAATCAGCGTTTGCATGTGGAGATCATGCTTATTTCACTGTGCGCACGTGTGGAGTTGAGTGAAAAAATAACCGGCGGAGTGGTGCCAGTTTGCGTTTGCAGGGTCGAGGGGACGG
>JABCOB020000097.1 GCA_013333835.2 Bacteroidia bacterium | reverse complement strand
TTGAATATCACCATTCTCCAATGAGCCGCAGGCATCCGTTGGCAGCTCGTCGGTCTTGCCAAGCTGTAGGCGGATACGCTTGATACCTGGGGTTTGGGATGCTGTATTGTAGACGAACTCTGTGCTGGCATTTACCCCCACGGCTAGTTGGCGTATTTCGCGCTCGTTGGGCTCAAATTCCCCGTTGTCATTCCAGTCCACCCAGGCGGCTAGGCTCCATCCTTGGGGTATCTTCCCCACGGTAGATACAGTTATAGTACCCTGCCCATCGCCCTTGTAGAGCTTTAGATCGTCGGTAAGGCTGTAGCGCATGGCTCCAGTCTTTTTGTCGGAAAGCTCAAGGCTCTTGCCATAGGCACTCACAGCAGACAGATACACCTTTTCCGCCTCGGGAAGTGGGACTCTGGAGGGAACGCAGTAACGGTCGTAGATTGCGTAGGTGGAGAGCCTGTTATCTGAGGCTTTCGTATCATCGCCCTCTAGCGTTATCTGTATGAGTGTAGGGGTGGCAGGCTTGAGCCGAACTCCGCCCGCAAGGGTAATGGTGTGCTCACCCGGCTCTAGGTCTATGGTCTCGGCGGCCACAAGCTCATTCTTCTCGTTGAGCCGGTTGGCTATCACCCTGTTCTGCTTCTGATTCCACAGGTTGCGCACGGTGATCTCTACGGGGACTCTAGTCTCCGCTTTCACCTCATTCTCATGCTTCACCGCCCTAAGCCCCGTGAGGGCAAAGATATTCTTCGGAGCCACCAAATCCACCTCGGCCAGCCATCCCTCATCGGTCTCGGCATTGGCATCTGACTTGAAGAGGAACGTAATGCCCCCATCGGCAGCCTCAGACACAAAGGTCTTCGAGGGGACACCCTCTACTATCTCCTCGCCTCCCAGCACGTAGCGAATAGCCACTCCCTTAAGGTTCAAATCGCCTGGGACATCGGCGGTTATTACCCCGAGCAGCCCGCCCGACGCATTGCTCTTGAACCGTGTGAAGCGGACACGAACCTTCATATTCGGGTCGGCGGGTAGGAATTTCAACGTGCTCTCCTGCTGCTGGGTATAGTTGGCAAATACGCCCCCATTATCAGTGAACAGGGTCGGCTTGCCAATGGTATAGGTCAGTTTGGGATCTTGCACCATGGGCCCGAGGATGGTATTCACCATCTCAGAGTTGCCCATCGATATCACAGGCCCCATGCTGATAACCGTCTGCTCTATAGCCCGATACGTTTTCGGATGCCCGGGGTCTGCTTGGCACTCGAAACGCACGGGAATCAGCTCGCCCAGCACGCTGTCGGTATGCAGATCTACGCTTGCCGAGATTTTGGCTGTTCCAAGAGGTTGAATCGCTGGCACCACCACGGTAGACACCCACTTACCCCGAGAGTACACCTTCACCGGGAGATTCTCTATAGGCTCTGCACTACGGTTGAGAATGTTCACCTCGAACTCGCCATCACCCTCTATGTGCGCATTGGCGGGTACTTTGGCAAACGAGAGCTCTACTAGCCTATCGACAGGGTGCCGTTCCACCGACAGCTGCGCTATGGCCAGCACGCCGTCATCATTCGCGCAGGAGAACTGAATGGAGAGCCGATGCTTTACCCCGGGCTTAAGCTCGTAGTAGGTATCTACCAGATGCCCCACCTCGGAGGTGTACACTGATACCCCCTCAAAGCTCGTGAGTACCTCTTGCCCATCCTCCCCTGCCAACACCCGCATGCGGGCACCGCTGGGTCTTAACTCAGACTTAGAGCTCGGAACCCCTATGAAATGGAATAGCACCCGTTCATCGGGCTGAAGACCTGTGAGGTCAAGCTCGCACATCCTCAGAGTGCCCATATTCGCGGCATTTTTGGCCGAATTGAAATAGTCTACGGTATCAAATTCTACCCCAGCATTCTGGTAGCAAACAAAGCCGAAGAGGTTGGAGGCCGGAGGAACGAAGGATTGAACGGAATTCACGTACTTCCACCGCATATTCTTGCCTACCTCGGGCGTAAAATACCGCGAAGGGTACTCCACAAAGCTCTCAACAAAGGGGAGTTCTTCACCCACTACCTGCACTGGGAGCGACTTGATGAGGAGCTTTCCTAACGAACGCTTACCCAGCGAACCGTCGGGCAGGCGAACGGCCACTGCTGCTACGGGCTGCTCTATGCGGGCGAACTTCTCCACTGGGATGGTATAGCTAACCTGGTCGGCACTGGCTGTATGCCCAATGCTCGTGAAGATCCCCGTGCTCGGGTCGCCTAGCAGCACCTCGTAGCCATGCACCGCTGCATCTACCCTCTGCCATTTTAGCTCCACACCAGCAGCGCCACAGGATACGGGAGCTACCGAGTCTAGCTCTACCCGCGGGGCTATGGTGAATGGCCTTGCGCTCTTGGCTACGCGCCCCTCAGCATCTACCACACGCATAAGGGCATTGGCCACCAAGGGCGCATTGGCGGGGATTAGCACCTCGCCCGCCGTATTCTTCCGTCCATCATTGAGCACTCCCACACCGAGCCAGCTGATACCACCATCATAGCTTAGCTCTATGGAGGCTGGGGGTACTATATTTTCCACGGCCACATACGCTTTTTCGCCTGGCACTGTAGGCTGCCCGTCGGCTGGCGATACTAGGCGTATGGCAACGGTTTCAAAGTACCACGTGATGATGTATGATTGCGAGCCCTTTGGAACGACCTTCCCGTTAACCAGTACCTCTACTGATGTTAGCCCTTTAAGCTCGGCAGCCGTTAGGGTAATCTGCTCTATATTATTGATGCTGTCTACCTTACGTTCAGCCGCCTTCTCCGCATTTCCCTTGGTATGGTCACACACCCAGGGATAGTAGGTGGTACTCCCAATCTGCAGGCTGAGGTTGAGATCATTCACCAACGCCCGCTGGCCGAATGCTGGGGCTCTCTGCGCTTCGGGATCATTCCACACCAGCATGATACGCACCCCCGCGCATCCAGCTGGTAGGGCTATAGTGTGGGTCTTAGCCTCGCCCTTGGCAACCTGTCCGTGCGCATACCAACCGTTCTCTATGGCCATGGCAGCCCGCTCGGCATTCATGATCCCGTAGCCATACTGGAAGTCAGGGCCGGGTCTTCCAGCATCCGTAGCGGTATTGGCCAGCACACCACGCAGCAGCGCGCTGGGGATTTCCGTCCCTGGGTTGAGCTGCGCGTAGCGTTCGCTCAGCAGCGCAGCGTGCCCAGTTACCGTGGGGCAGGCCATGCTGGTGCCATCCATCACGCCATACGCATTGCCAGGCAGGGTGCTGTGAACCTCAACCCCCTTAGCGCAGACCGTGGGGAACATACGTCCGTCATCTTGCGGTCCCCAGGAGCTAAAGCTGCTCATCATCCCATTGGCATCCACAGCCCCCACGTGGATCGAATTCTTAGACCGATTGGTGGCCGACCCATAGCGCTCAGCCCCCCAGAGATTGGCCAGCTCAGTCCCGCAATTCCCCCCATCGTTCCCTGCTGCGAATATGTGGGTAAGGGTGGGAATTCGAGACATGATAAGGTCGAGATTACGGTCGGTTGCGGTATAGGTGAATTTCGTTAGGTTCGTGCACAGATTACGGATGCTGCGCCCGTAGGAGTTCTGGGTGAGGGTAATGCCAAACTCTCGCCGAGCCTCCACCATCTCCTGCTGGGTAATAAGGCCATTGCGCTGTGTGCCGAAATTGTAGGTCCAGGCCTCGGCTTTTGGCGCCATGCCTTGCGCATCGGGATCTAGCATCCCAGCTCCTAACACCGTGCCCGTAACGTGGGTCCCGTGCGGATTGGCACTCTCAGTCTCCTGGCTGTGTATCCTATCGCCAAAATCGACGTGGTGTACCACATTGGCATCCCAGATACCGATTTTCACCCCCTTCCCAGTGAGAGCACGCCCACCGAGTGCTGCTGGCACACTGAGCAGATTCGCCCTGCCAAGCATGCGCCCAGTGCTATTGAAAAGCTCCTCCGGTGCAGGTGCCAAATTCACGGCCAACACCCAAGGGAACGAGGCAAGTTCTACAGCCTTGGTAAGCGGCAGCTCCACCGTAGCGGCGCGGAAATAATCATCAACCCACACCACATTCGTACCGATTTGCTGGAATGCTGCTTGTACCTGCGCAGCAGTAGCATTCTCGGCATAACCCACCACCACTCGCACTCCGCCACTACCCACCCGGGCATACGGGGGAATGTCGGCAGCCTGGATGGCGGGGGCGAGCTTCCACTCTGGCTTTACCGCCACCACCGAGGCTATCCGCACACCTCGGGGAGATGCTTGGTAGCTTGCATTAGGCTGAATCAGAGCCCAGTAGGCATAGCCCCCAACGTAATCGCCCAGCGTAATACCCTGCCGGGCGAGCTGCGCTACCTGGGCGGGCGTGGGAAGCTCCTTGAATTGGATGAGGACGTTCTGCAATGCTCCGCCTCCCAATGCGGTGCTGCTAGCCCCCTGCTTGCCCGTTCTAGCACCACTCTGTTGCCCCAGCAGCCCTCTACCCTCATTCTGCTCTGGCACAAAGCGATGCCCACCAAGGTACACCGTCCGCTGAGCATGCAGTAAACCCAGCGGTATTAGCAGCACAAAAAGCATCAGTAGTAACCGTTGTCGCATAGTCAATAGTTGATTGGGTTAGTAAAATGAACAACGAAAAACGACCCCAAGATAGCAAAAATTTAAAGGGATAGGAAAAACGCCCCACGATTTGCAGACATCTATGCCTGGATTCTCGGGTGTAGCCCTACCACACAAAAGCAGACCCCTACCCGAGATTTCGGATAGGGGCCTGCTAGTTTATGCTGACGACCTACTCCAGGGAGTTGCCTAGAAGAGTATCCTATAGCCGCCCATCGGTGTCAATCCCATCTGGTACTTACTCACCACTTCTCCTGTGGCGGCATCGTAGCTCCGCGAAAAGAGGTTCTTGTGGTTGGTGAAATTCTGTAGCTCGAAGAACCATTCCTGGGTGATACGCCGCCCTTGAAGTCGCCCGCTAATTTTCGCATTGGCCTTCAGGTACATTGGTTGCTTAAGGGTGTAGGCCTTGCTCCAGTCTAGCTCTTCTGTTTTATTCGCTCGGGAGGCTTTAAGATCCACAGGGGTCTCCCGCTTACCTCCAGACATTACGAGGTTCGCATCTAGCGCCAGCGAGAATTTCGGGGTAAAGCGGTACTCGTAGCCTGCCAATGCATTGGCCACATAGCCGCCATCATAGCGAGTGCTGTACCACACCCCATTAGAGCCCATATACTGGCTTCTGAATAGCGAAGCGGTGATAAGCGCATACCAACCGGCCTGCCGAGTGCGCTCTAGGGTAAGTTCCACCCCGTAGTTTCGCCCCTTCCCTGTATTCTTCAAGTCCTTTGCGTAGAACTCTAGAATGTAGCCATCGCCTGCGTTAAGCAACGTGTACTGGGGGATTTCCGATGCCGATACGGGAACATCGTACAGGTGCTGGAAGTAGCCTTCCACCTTTATAGAGTAGCGCTCTATGGGCGAGTAGCTTATGCCGAGTACACCATGAAGAGCCCGGGTGAGGTCGAGGTTGCGCATGGTGGCCTCCCCAGTAGCATAATCGCGAACGAAGTAGACGTATGGGGTCTGCTGCTGGGAGTGCATGCCAGCCGATAGCGTGAAGTTGAGATTGTCCAGCACCTTCACCTGGGCGCTTAACCGCGGTTCTACCGCCCAGCTCTTGGTGTAGGCGAAATAGAGGCCGTAAAGCCCTGCGACTGTGGTGAAACGACGGCCAAACTGATGCCGCCAGGCAAATGAACCTGACGTTTGCCAGAGCTTACCGTTGTCCACTGCAGCCCTGAGCTGGAATACACCACGCCGCACTACAGAGTCATTGTAGCTCGACAGGGAGAGCTTTTCCTGTAGGTTGGCCTGTATGAAATCTCTACTGCCAAGTTTGTAGCGGAGTTCCACATTGGCGCTAGGCTCTATGCGGGTGAAAGAGGCAGAATAGTAGTTCTTTTTCGGCAGTGGGGGCGCCACAGAGTCAAGATGGGAGCTAGAGTGCGTACCCGTCAGCCCAAAGCGCACCGACAGCGTGCCCCTATCTCCTCCCAACGGATGGGTATAGTTTAGACCGGAAGCCCCCGTTTTAGCCCCAAAGTAAATGTCAAAATTGCTAGTCGCTGCCGTATTTTTTTTGCCCGCACTCGCTGACAAAAGGGAGATATCGCTAAGCCCACCGAGCCCGAAGAGCGAGAGCGTACCGCCCAGCACCTGCGCCTGAACCTTGAAGGTGAGATCCTGGTAGTAAGGAATAGCACTCCCCAACCCTACATCTATAGGTAGATGCAGTCGGCTGAACAGGGCGAGCGTGGAGTAACGGTAGTCTGCCACAAAGGAGGTCTTGTTGCCAATAGGCCCCTCTGCCCCCAGTTCAAAACCAGTCCATCCTACCTCGCCCACGAACTCATACTTCGTGATATTGCCCGGGCGGAGGTGGAGATCGAATACCCCTGAGAGGGCATTGCCGAACTCTGCCGGGAAAGCCCCTGTCATGAAATCGCTGCGGGATAGCAGGTTGTGGTTTACCATAGATACAGGCCCGCCCGTAGAACCCTCGCTGGCAAAGTGGTTGGGGTTAGGGATGTCGATCCCCTCCATACGCCAGAGCAACCCGTTGGGCGAATTGCCGCGGATGATAATGTCGTTGCGGGAATCATCAGCGCCCATTACCCCAGCGTAGTTGGCTACCATGCGAGAAGGGTCGCCCCAGCTGCCCGCGAACCTACGGGTGTCATCGGGCGCAAAGCTCCTGGTGCTTACCATCGCCAGCTTGCTGCGTGGCTGGGTATCACGCTTATCGCCCTGCACAACCACCTCGTCTATGGAGACAGACGAGGGCGTTAGGCGGAGGGTCAGCTGGAGCTGCTTGCCAGAGAGCACCTCTACATTGTGGAGCTCTTGGGTCTCATAGCCGAGCACCTGCACCCCTATGTTATAGCTACCAATCGGGACCTTCTGCAGCTCAGCCACCCCCAATGAGTCGGCCTGCGTGGTGTAGGTGCCGCCATTGCCCCAGATTTGCACAGCGGTGTAGGGCACTGGCAACAGCGTAAGGGCATCAACTGTGGTAATACGAGCTGTCTGTGTGGGTTGCGCCGCCAAACCGAGCGGAAGAAGGAGTGTAAGAAACAAGATCAACGATCTCCACATGACTGATGAATTTTAGAAATTAATATTGCAAAGTTATATTCTTTGTAACTACTATTCATATCTTTTCACTCTTCTCTTGAAAAGTTTTCTTTATCATACAGGAGTTTGTTCCATAAACTAAAGTAATACAACGAAATATATTCCATTTGTATTGGCGGAGAAACTGCGTTATTTTTTTGAAGTTTTATCCCTGCTAAGAACGTGCTATTCTCTCTTGTGTGATTAAATGGATTTCATCAATTACTTACATTTGCCAACGCGAGTAACAGGGCCGCGATCCGCATCGTTTACGCAAGCTGGTAGCGGTATCACTTAAACTAATCAGGGTTTTCAGTACTCGCAAAAACGAGAAAGGCGGGGCAGGAGATGAAACTCCTGCCCCGCCTTTCTCTACCACCTGCCACACCAAACGGCAAGTACCCTACTGGGTGAAAACCGTGGTCAGTGTCCCCCTCCAAATACCTACTGCTCAAGGCTGAAACGGACGCTCAGACCGAAACTCGTGGTAGAGGTAGGGAAACTGAGCGATACCAGCGGCTTATTCACCATGCGGTCAAAGAAAGCCCGAATGGTTACCTGCTGGGTAATCATGTAGTCTACCGAGAGCTTTAGGGTATAGCTCCACTGTCCGGCTGTTGGGGTATTGGTACCCTCGGAGAGCCTGCGGAGTATCGTACTCGTGTTCCGTATGCCAAAATCGGCCTGCAGGCGCAAATCGCTCTTGATTACCCTCTCCCCATTAAGGTTAGTCTTCAGCAGCAACGGGAGATCCTCAAAGCGGTAACCAGCTCCCACCAAGTACTCCCAGCTGTCCATATCGGTCATCTGGTTATTGGCCAAGCTGAGGGTCATCGATCTGCTTTTACGCACCTCCGCCTTGGTGGTAAGCGAATTGACCCATGCCAGATCTATGCCCACCAGAGGGCTGAACTGCTCGGTGAGCGATATATTCGTCAGCAGGTACTTGGGCATAAAGTTCTCCTGCAGATCGCGCACGTAGGTAAGCCCATCAGCCCCAGCCTGGTAATGCTCATTGAGAGAGTAGCCCCCCACTGCGTAGTTTGCCCGGTAGCCGTGCCTAATCGAGAGCTGGCGCAGCACATCTTTCACCGCAGCAATGCGCGATAGCCCGTCGTAGGTGAACTGCCAATTCGGGAGCGGAATAAGGGGGAAGTAGTTCCCAGTGTACCTAGATGCACTCTGCCCTGTGTACGCAGAAAGAAGCGCAGGAATGAGCACATCTTGCGAGAGTGGGCCTATGCCATCGGGATAGCCATCAGCCCGCGGGTTCGCCCTCGGATCGGCAGCGCCCGCAGCTGTTCTCTGCTCTGCAAGCTGGTTGGCCACTTGGCTTCGCGCATCGGCAAAACGCTGGAAGGCAGCCGAACGGTAGCCATTCCTACTGCTAGAGCGCTGGAAAGCCGTGCCTATAAGTATGGTGGTAATGGAGAACGAGCCGCTGACCGTAGGATTCTGCTCCTGAAAACCTCCATTCACCTTCTGGAAGTGCGCGCTGTAATCCCTAGAGTAGGTGCGAGTTCCCGTAATATCTAGCCTTGCGTACGGGAATGGCTCCACGCTTATCCGGTAGCTATAGGTGAGGGCGTGGGTGCGCCGATAGCGATCTATCTGGGTGCTATCGCCCAGCAACCATCCGTTGTCCGCAGCCCGCCACGGGAAATCGCTCTGCTGAATACCAGCAACAAAGGGCCACCCTGGCGCTGGGTTGCCATTCAATCTCGAGAGCCCCAGCACCTTGGTACGCGGCAGGTAGCCCGGCAAGAACGTCCCGTCATTCGTGGAGTAGCTTACCGACACATTGCGTATCCCCATAAGCACCCTCGCGATCCCGTCTAACACTAGCATCGGGCTAACGCTCGACTTCGGCTGCCGTCCCGTAATCTCAACCCTCCCCCTCTTCACCTCCACGGTCGTACGTAAACGAACCCTATTGCCGTCTCGCACCTCTACATCGCAAGGGACCTCTTTCCCATCGGCATCGTAGAGTTTCACGGTAACCTCTTCCGTTTTCAGATTATGGGTTACGGTCTTGGCCCTCTCGGCCGTCATGGAGAAACGAGGATTGGCGTAAGACACCTCACGGTACTCCTGCTTATCATTCAGCGGCTGGCCGTTGGCGAGCTTCTCAAACTCCTGGTTCACACGGTTCAGGTAGCCTATCTTCTGGTAGAGCCCGGTGAGGCTGGCAGACCCTGTAAGGGTTAGCGTGCTGGCATTCTGGATCTTATTCCCTACCCGTATGCGCACAGTATCGGCTAGCCGGGGAGCAGCATCCCACCGGTAGTCCGCATTGTAGCTTGCATTCGCAGAGAGCCACTGCAGGAACGGGAGCTTATTGATAGGGATATTCCATGACACCGTACCCTTATGGCTATACTGCGTGGTAGTCCCAAAATTGCGTACGCTCCTCCAGACCCTATGCCGCCACTCTCGGTAGAGGTCAGGGTCTACATCCCTATCCACAACCCCCGCGGGCTCATCGATAAGCGCAAGATTGGTGGCGGTAAAATCGAATCGGAGATTACGGGTAAGATCCCAATTCAATCCGTACGACCTATTCCACTCGAACGCCTTGGCAAACGTAGGGCGAATCTGCAGCATAGGGCTGTGGATATTGCGCAAACGCTGTTCTAGGTAGCTCCTGTTCACCTCCGTGCGGAACGAGAGCTGCCGCGGGAGGGGCGTGAAGTTGAAATCGCGAATCAGCGCCAGGTAATCACTCCTTAGCCATCCCACCCCGCGGAAGGGTTCAAAGTTCTTTGGGCGAGCGTTGTAGGCGTAGGCCAAAGCCCCCCTGTGGGTTACCTGATTGCGGCACTCGGTCTTCACATTATGCGAATTCTGCTCGCTGTAGGCGTAAGAAACCGAGAAATTGGCCGGATCCCAGAGCATTGGGTTCTGGGATGATTGGTTCACCCGCACGTTGGTGAAATTGATGCTACGGCGACGGGTGTAGTCTTGGGCAATATTACGGAGTGAGTCTCGCATTGCCCCTTTTGGTAGGTTGGCCAACGCCTCGTCAAACGGGACATCGGTGTCAAGGGGGTTGTACTGTGGGTTGGCGAATGTCTCTCCGTACGATACGAACATGGGTATGCTCACCTCCCACTTCTTCGGGAAAAAGCGGCCAAACTCTAAATTGGCATTGGCATCATACTGGTAGGTGGTTTCCTTAGCCCGGGTGTTGATCTTGCTCTCCAACGCCCCAAAACCCGGGGTCTCAAGCCGCCCCGTAAGCGAGAGTGCCCCAAGATCTGCCACCCTCACATTCATCGAGGCCAGTGCTGCCCATCCCCCATTATCGGCAATCTTTGAGAGGCGGAGCTCATTCACCCACACTATACCGCTCTTGGGTTGCCCATCGTCACTAGAGCCGCGCTTTCTGGGGTTGCGTATCCCCACCATGAGCACCCGCACATCCTCCAGCGTCGGGTAGCCCAGTACGGTTATAGTTCCGTTGCCGTGCCGCACCACGAAGGGCGTCCGCGACGATATGCTGCTGTTACCCCGTGCTGCCGCATCACGCGCTAGCTTTGCCTTCCACAGGCTCTGCAGCTCTATATCTACCGCATTCTCCTCTGGCCACACCTCCCGGCGATCTGCCTCGCTGCCGTTGCTGTAATAACCCGGGGCTGTAAGGTTCAGCGGGATCTCATACTCGTAGTAGTTGTTCGTGTAGTCAGAGCCCAGGCGTAAGAACAGGCGGAGTTCGCCGTCTTTAAGCGGCTCGCCCTCTATAGCCTCTGCGTGCACATCCATCCCGAGCTTACGGTACTGGCGGAGATCGTACCCCACATTCCGGTAGGCAGCCCTTGCATCGCCATCTTGCAGATTCACCACCTTGAGCTCCATCGACTGCTCATTGAGCTCATTCTGCACAGACTGGCTGGCATCTATCTCGCGGGTAACCTTGGGCGGTAGCACGTAGTTTACGGGGGTGCGGGTGCTATTCTCCTCTATATTAACCGCGGCAATGTCAAACGTAGTGGGCAGTCCGCTGCCACCCCCTACAATCTCTTGGCCAGCAAGCAGCGACCTCTCATACCTGCGCCATTCGCCCCGCACCAAGGCCAGTGTGGCAAACCGAAGGAATAGAGGCCTGTCAAAATCCCGCAGGAACATCCGCACAAAGCGAATAGACTTGAAATCTTGAATATAGCCTATGCGATTCTCGTACTCCCGCACCGGGATCTTGAACTGGTACCACGCCACCTCGCTCTCATTCCCATTGGCGAGCTTCACCTTGGCCTGCACCTTGTCGGTCACGTAGTTCTTCCCTACCTGCAGGTCGCCCGGGCGGAGCGAGACCCTGTATTGGTAGTAGCTCTCATTGTCGCTCAGGGTGTTGTCCCTATTGAGATCCTCCACATCGGGGAGGGTGGTAGAAGAGGTTGGGTACGACTCTGGCGACTGCTCAGCAGTAGGGCTGTTTCCCTCGGTGTTGTTGAAATACTTGTAACGGTCGAGGATTCCCACCCTGTTATTATCATACTGCGTAGAGCGGAAGTAGCGGTAGTCATCGCTGGAGGGGTCTTGCCGAGCCGCCTCCACAGCTGGCGAGCCGCTCCCAAGATTCCCCTCTAGCTGCTGGAGATAATTGGTGTAGAAATTCGTCTCGTCTTGGCTCGAGAGCCCATCTAGCCCCACATCCTGCCGCCTACGAGCCTCGGGGTCATTATCAAAGGCCATAACGGAGGACTGCACCTTCGGCACAAGCCCCCATGCGGTGGGTACTGCTGGCTCAGCCCCATCGCGCCCAGGGAGTCCGTTCTCAAAGGCCTTTCTCCCGTCTCGCAATATATCCTCCGATACGTTACCAAGGTTGAAGTAGAGGTCGCCACCGGGCGCATTTCTATCCTCCACAAAGGGATCCATGAGCCAGAACTCAATGTACTCAATGTTGTTCTGCTCAAAGTCCGTAACGGGCAGACTGCGCATAACCCCGCCCCACCGGCTTTTGGGATCCTGCAGCGCGCCGCTGGCATCCACCCTTGTGGCATCGTAGTTGTAGGGACCGCGCTCCTGGGGGTAGAAGGCCATATTGAGAACCGAGATGGTGGTAGGCTGCCCCTGCGGGATGTTGCGATTCGGGAAGAGTTCCTGCTCCTCCACCTCGCGCACAAAGTGGCTGCTCTGCGATTCGGGGTCGTTACGAATGTGGGCTGGCGTGAGGTTAGAGTTCCGGAGGAAAAGCGGATCGATGTAGTACCAGGCCAGCCGGGCACGGTTCATCCCATAGGCGAGGTCATTCACCAGCGCGCCCTCTGGGAACAGCGTCGCCTGTCCCTGGGGTGTAGAGGCGATACTCCATGAACTCCACATCCGAATGTCGATGCTCGATTTATTCGCCTCAAAATCATCCAAATACACAGAACCCCGCTTATCGAGACTGCTGGATTGCCCTGGGATAAACTGCGCCATTTCCCCCTCTAGCGTCAGGGTCGATTTTTCCTTTGTCTCTATCAGCGGCAGCCAATCCACAGCCTTTGTCAGCCAGGGGAGTTCGGTCTCATAGCTCCCGTTGAGCCCCCAGATGGTGTTGGATACCGCCTCGTTGCCATAGTTTACCTTCTTGGTAAGGGGGCGCTCGCTGAGGTTGAGTATCGTCCCCCCGATGTTGAAACGGTCGCTAAACTGATAGTCCAGATGCGTTCCCATGAGGGTCTTCACCTGGAAGTCGATCCCCAGGTTGCTCTCCAGCGAGATCTTTATCGGCGTGCCCGATTCCAGCAGCCCCTGGTTGATGATCTTCACCGTGCCCAGGAGGTAGTCTACCACATAGTCAGTATTCTCCACCAGCTTGCGCCCACCCGCAGTTACCACCACGCTTCCCTTGGGGACGTTTGGCGCGTTGAGCGAGATCTCTGACGCATTATTCGAACGGTATTCACCCCGTAGGATGAACTTGTTCTTCTCTGCCATCTGCTGCGCCCGCGAGAGCGTGCTATCGTAGAGCTCTGGGAATACGAAGGATTTCGCCACCGTGGGATCGTCAATCTTCCGCGCTAGGTATCGTCCAAAGGGTTCGCGCTCAGGGAATATAACCCGTCCCGTGCTGGCTAGCACCGTTACGCCCTCCACGAAATCGAAGACCCCATCGGGCCCAGAGTCCCCATTGCTATTGAGGTTGTCGAGATTCAGCACGCTCAGCAGCGGTTCATTGCGTATTTTCCCGGCAGTGAGGTAGTTGACGGCTGTTCCTATCTCGTCGTCCCTATACAGCACATCGAGCTGGAAATCGGCAGACGAGATCTGGTAGGCCCCTATGGCGTAGATGTTCTTCATCATGAGCTGCCAGGTGGGCATGGCGGGCGAGAGGTCAGTACCCTTGAGCAGCTTCACCACCAGTGCCTGCGGAGCATCTATCCCGTCGCTCGAGAATTCCCCGACCCTATAGGTTCGTCCCCCATAGGTGTACTCGTAGGCCACGCAGAGGATCTCGTCATTGTTGAGCGACATGTTGAGCGAGATGAACCCCAGCTGCTTATTGAGGGTGTACTCGCTGGGCTTGAGCAGGCGTGCGTTCTCCAGCTTTTCAAAATCTTGCCCCTGCCTGTAGTTCTGCGCAGCCAGCGGCGCTAGCACCTGGGTAGCGTTGGCCAGATCGCGAATCCCCGAGTAGATGCCCGTGGTGAGGTTGGCGTAGAGATCGTTGCTGGCATTGTCTGGTACCCTAGCACCTGCCACACCGTGCACCACGCTCGGGGCAAAGATGTTTCGGTCTATTTCCCCCAGATCCACCAGGGCCAGCACATCGCGCGAATCGTCAAAACGCCCCTGCTTGTTGGTTACCCACACCTGTATCTTGGTGATTTCCACCCCAGAGAGCACCAAGGGGAGGTGTGATAGGGCCTGGTCATAGATATCGTAAAAGTACTTGGAGAGGAAGAAGTGGCGATTCGCCTCGTATTGGTCAGCCCGCACCTCAAAACGCTTGCTCTGCGCCCCCCCCTTCACCTCTATGGTTTGCGCCTGCCCCTTGCGCTGCGAGAAGATGGTAGAGACGTTGAGCCTCCCGAACTTCAGGTCGGTCCTGAAGCCGAAAAGGCTCTGGCTCCCCGTGATGAGGGTGCCCGGGAGCGGCATGGTCACATTCCCAGCCTCTATTTTCTGGATTATCTCATCCTCATCGCCCGTGTACTCCACCTTCACATTCTGCTCAAAGTCAAAGGTGGCCTCCGTGTTGTACTTCACGTCCATCTTGAGCTTTTCGCCCACTTTGCCCGTGAGGTTCACCTGGAGCTTGGCATTGAAGTCAAAGGTGGTGTTTGAGCGCATCTCCTCTGGAATGGTGAAGTTCTCGGTATTATTATGCGTAATACCAAAGAGCAACTCCGCCGACCCCTGGGGGATGATCTCAATGACATTGCTCCCGAATATGCGGTCAAAATTCTCACCGCCCACTCGGAGCTTAGGGAGCAGCCCGCCGCCCGGCGCATTGCCCGTGGCCGCCTCCTTCCGCTTATCGCCCCAGTAGTTGCGTATAGCCTCCTCCCGACGGTAATCGCGGTACTCGCGCTCGGTGAGCACCCGCGGCTGGCCCACCACCACATTGCCCACCATCTCGTAGACCGTGTAGCGCTTAGTGGCCGGATCGTACACCGCCCTATGGTGCGCGTCGGCATCGGATTTCATCCCCACTCGCCACACCGCACGGGGCGGCTGGGCTGGCACATCGTCTGAACTCTGGGCAAAAAGCATACCACCGCCCAGCAGATGCACGCCGAGCAGCAGGCCTAAACCGATCCTACACCAGGGAGAACGCGCGCCGATAGCGATGTGCCCGAGGAGTCGCAATGAGAATTGTTTTTCGTTTCTATCCACCTACATATCCTACAGTTGCTTGAGAGCCAGCCGGATGAGCTGCTCTACCGTCAACGCTCCGTCCTTTGCCAAGAGCTGGCTCAGCGTCTTCTCGCTCGCCGCCCTCGGGAACCCTAGCGTTACTAAAGCAGATAACGCTTCTGCCTTAGCCTTATTGCTTTGACCTCCGATACCCGTGGGCTCTACCCCCAGATTCGCCACCTTTTCGCGCAGGTCTACTATCACGCGCTGCGCGGTTTTGAGCCCTATGCCCTTCACCCGCTTGAGAGCACCCTCGTCGCCAGCTTCTATGTAGCCCACCAGCTCGGCGGTTTCGTAGGCCGAGAGGATCATGCGCCCGGTAGAAGGCCCCACGCCCGACACCGAAATCAGCAGGCGGAAGAGTGCCCGCTCCTCCACCGTGGCGAACCCGTAGAGTTCCTGGGCATCCTCACGTATCACCTGGTGCACAAAGAGCCGCACCCGCTCCCTACCCTGCAACGCCCCAAAGGTAGCCGCGCTCACCTGTATCAGATAGCCGAGGCCGCCATTGGCCAGCACCACGCTGGTTGGCGTTAGCGATTCTACCGTTCCCTCCACGAACTCGAGCATCCGCTATCCCTCCCGCATTTTGGCCTGCTGCTCGGCGCGCCAGCTCGGCACGGGATTGGCACGCAGGGGGTCGATCCGCGACCGCGATTTCACAATATCAATAGCCAAGTAGACCGCCTGCCTGAAGGAGTTCGGCGAAGCCACCCCCTTGCCCACCAGGCTGTAGGCCGTACCATGCGCCGGGGAGGTGCGCACTATGGGGAGCCCCGCCGTGTAGTTCACCCCCCCATCAAAGGCGATTGTCTTGAACGGGGTAAGGCCCTGATCATGATACATGGCCAGCACCCCGTCATAACGCCTCCACTCACCCGCACCAAAGAAACCATCGGCCGCAAAGGGCCCCGCCACCACCATGCCCGCCGCGTTGGCCGCCTCTATGGCAGGTTTTATCACCAGCTCCTCCTCATCGCCCAGCAACCCGTTTTCCCCAGCATGCGGATTGAGGCTCAGCACCGCCATGCGAGGGCCACTGATGGCGAAATCGCGCTGCAGGCTCGCATCCATAAGCTCCAGCTTACGGAGTATCAGCTCCGGGGTAATGAGCTCTGGCACCCTCCGCAGCGGTACATGCCCGGTTACCACCCCAAGGCGCAGATCCTCAGCCACCATAAGCATGAGTGCATCCTGAACCCCTGTGCTCTTGGCCAGGTACTCCGTATGGCCTGGGAAATTGAACCCACCGCCCTGCATGGCGTGCTTGTTCACCGGGAGTGTCACAAGGCCGTCGAGCACCTCGTAACGCTGATCGAGGAAGAACCGTTCTAGCGCATCTCGCGCCGCATCGCCACCCGCACGGGTCGGCTGCCCCATCTCCACCGTTAGATTCCTCGCCCCACACTCCACCAGGTTGATTCGCCTCGGGTGTATCTCCTGGGCATCGCGCACCACGTTCACCTGCGGACCGCCCAAGCCCAGAACCCTACGATAATGCCCCACCGCCTGGCTAGAGCCATAGATTACCGGCACAAACATCTCCGAAAAGGCCGTATCTGCCAGAGCCCGTAGCATCACCTCGTACCCTATCCCATTCACGTCGCCCTGGGTTATCCCCAGCACCACCTTGCCGTCTATCATCAGAATCCTAACCCTAAATTTACCCTAATAGCACCATGCCGCAACGCATGGCAAGAATCCTCCCCACCCTCAAACGCGGAGAAAACTTCTCGCGAAGTTAGCAAAAAGAACGGGAAATTCATAATGGCGTGAAAGGAACGCCGCAATCGCAGGGCGGAAGGGTTTGCCTTCGTGCGCGCCCACGGTAGGCAGGATGGGCGGGCATGGTATGCACACATGGGAGACAGGAATGGGCGGGCATCGCATGCGCACATGGGAGACA
>JABCOB020000096.1 GCA_013333835.2 Bacteroidia bacterium | reverse complement strand
TCGCGCACATGGAGGAGATAGACCTGTGCTGGCACATTCGTAGACTTGGCGGGCAGGTGTGGGTGGAGCCCCAGTCCGTAGTATACCACATAGGGGGCGGGACTCTGCCTACAGCCTCTCCTCGCAAGCTCTACTTGAACTTCCGCAATAGCCTCTGGATGCTGCATGCGAACCTCCCAGCACGGAGTAGGTGGATACGGTTGATTTTCAGGATGCTACTCGATGGAGCGGCGGCATTGGTGTACCTCCTGAGCGGGCGCAGGGCGCTGTTTATGGCGGTGCTGCGGGCGCATGTGGATTTTTGGAAAGCGTTCAAGAATTTTAACAATGACGGCAATTCACGGCTAGCACCCTTAGCACCCCGTCTGATTGTATTCCGATACGTGATTCTCAGGCAGAAAACGTTCTCTAGGATTCCGCGTTTTTGATTCTCAATGTAACATTCTAACAGGAATGTTCGTATACTAGAAAACTGATTATTACCTAAACTTAAAGATAACAGAAAGGCGAGCACTATGGGTTTAATGAAATACGCCGCTAACCTCCCGCTGAGAGGGAAGTTCTACGTATCGGTGGCCGTGGGCATGGTAGGATTTGCAGTGGTCACAATAGTGGGACTATCAGCCCTAAAGGTCTTTCGCGATTTTCTGCCAGCCTACAAGCTCACGGATAGGAATAACCGGTTTGTGAATAGGCTATTCCTGCTTACGGAGGAGTACCGTCGGACGCATGATCAGGCCGTTGTAAAGACCTACGATTCGCTCTTTGCCCGCTTTGATGCGGTGGCCAACACTGAGGCGGCCATAAAGGCGGCAGGTCCGGCAGTGAAGTTTCGGGATATCTACATGCAGTCTGTGGCGAACTATAGGGCAGGGGCTGATAGTTTTTCTGAGGTTGAGGACAAGCTCTACAGCGGGATTCAGCGTATTCAGGCGGAATACCTTGAGCTGCTCCATAGGCATGCGCTAGAGCTTGAGACCACAGGGAGCGCAGAGCAGCTTGCCGCTGTGCAGAACCTACTGTCTAATCCTGAGCTGATAGATGCTCCCCAGGTACTAGGGCAGGTGCAGCAGAACCTGGAGATACTAGAGGCACGGAGCGCATCGCAGTCTGCCGAGGTGCGCAGCCAGCTCGCAGGGCTAGTGACCGAAATCACAGACATGAAGGGGCTGCTGGAGCAGAAGCGTGCGCTACTTGCAACGCTAGCGGACAACCAGGCGAAAATCATCCAGTTCTTCACCGATGTGGTGAATTATGTGGATCAGGAGGCCGGGAAGTTCTTCAACTATGTGGTGCTCCTGATGATACTGATCCCGTTGGGCTTCATCCTGCTCATAATCTACGGTGTCACGGTGTCGGCTAACCACCTCTCGAGGATTTACAAGAAGCTGCTGCTATTCTTCACCCGGATGCGCGATGGCGACCTCATATCTGAGAGCGGGCTGGAGGCTAGGGATCTAAGCCGGAAGGACGAGGGGGGGCAGCTTGCGCAATTGGCTGAGGATCTGCATGCAAAGTTCTCAGAGCTAATAGCCTCGTTGGCCAATGCCACGGCGGAGCTGCAGAATAGCGGTCGGGAGATGGAGCACTCGAGCCGCATGATAGCCGAGGGTGCGAGTTCGCAGGCTAGCAGCGCCGAGGAGGTGAGCAGCGCCATGGAGGAGATGGCTGCCAACATAGATGCCAACGCGGCCAATGCGCAGCAGTCTGAAAAGGTATCGGAGAAGGTGGCTGCGATACTTGAAGAGCTCAAACAGAATGTGAGTAGCAGCCGTAAAGCCGTGCAGGATATAGCGGCGAAGATTAGCGTGGTGGGCGAGATAGCCAGCCAGACGAATATCCTCGCGCTCAATGCTGCGGTCGAGGCCGCCCGTGCTGGCGAGCATGGTAGAGGATTTGCCGTGGTGGCCTCTGAGGTTCGTAAGCTTGCAGAGCGTAGTGGTGATGCTGCAGCCGAGGTAATAAGCCTAGTGAATTCGGCAGTGCTAACCTCAGACCAAACCGCAACGGCGGTGGATGAGATAGTGCCCAATGTGCAGAGTAGCCTGAGCATTGCCCGCGAGGTGGCGGTATCGAGCGCGGAGCAACGCTCTGGTGCTGACCAGGTGAACAGCGCGATTCAGCAGCTCAACAGCGTGTCTCAGACCAATGCGGCTAGTAGCGATAACCTAGCCGATAATGCCGTTACCCTTGCTCGCCTGGCCAATGAACTCGGGGTACAGATGAGCTACTTCAAGATCGACCTCTCACGTGTAGCCAAGCCCGCCACAGGTGCCGCTACACCCAAGCGGAGCAATACCTCCCCATCGCCTACCACCTTCACACAACCCAATACCCACGCTCCTAGCAGTGCCTCACCAGCCATTAAGCACCCAGGGAATGCCACGAGTGCGCCATCGACCACCATAAAGGGGGCTAGTACATTGCCCACCTCCGCAGTAGGTAAGCCCACCACGGCCAAGGCCACCAGCCCTCGGGTTAAGCCCACGGTTTCGGCTGTACCCCCAGTTAAGCCTACGGCACCCGCACAGTCTGCAGGGAAGGCTGCACCGGCTGCTCCCCCTGCGAAACCCACAGCACCAGTACCTCCCCCAGCTACCAAAAAGCCGGGTGGCGTGGTGCTAGACATGGGGATGGATACTCCACGCGACTCGGATTACGAGAATTTCTAGCCGAAGAGCACTACAGACTCGGTGGGGCAGGCAGAATTGTTTGCACCCGCCGAGTTTTTTGTAGAGGGAGCGTAAGGGGAAGCGGGGGAGGGAAGGGCGGGCGTAAGCATGGCGGATGAGGCGGTGGGCGGGGAAATCTTCGCGTTGCGAAGACCCCGCC
>JABCOB020000095.1 GCA_013333835.2 Bacteroidia bacterium | reverse complement strand
CGTAGCAGCAGGCATCACGCAATGGTAGCAGGTGAAATCGCTACAGGTGAAGGCATTATTCGATCCTCCAGCCCGCTGCATGGGCGTATCGAAATTCGGCACATTCACGCTTCCGCCAAACATCAGATGCTCAAAGAGGTGTGCAAAGCCAGAGTGCGCAGCCTCCTCATCGCGCGCCCCCACATCATAGGCTATCGCCATAGCCACTAGCGGAGTGCGAGTATCGGTATTCACCACCACCCTCAGCCCGTTGTCCAGCGTAAAACGCTCAAATGCCACCATGCCCGAACCATCTTTTCCTTTGGGTGGCAAAGGTAATGAAAATGCAATGAAAAATCGCAGCCCCCAGCCAGAGGCCGAGGTATTATTTTACGAACCGCAGAATAACGAACGGTTCTTACCGCAAAGCCATTGCCCAACGGCTAAAAATCTACTCCACCCCTTTTTACACCCCTGCGCCGTAGTCCCTGTGCCCGAATATCAAGCTCCCCACCCGCACCATGGTGGCGCCGCATGCTATGGCCAGCTGGTAGTCGCCACTCATACCCATCGACAGGACATTGAACTCGCTAGGATTCAGCCATTCCGCCTCCCTTACCTTCACGTAGAGCGCATGTAGGCCCTCGAACTCTGCCTTTACCTGCGCCATATTGTCAGTAAAGGTCGCCACGCCCATCAGCCCCCTCACCGTCACATTCTGGTAGCCTACCAGCTGCCCTCCCTGGAGCAGCGTCTCCGCCTCGGGGTAGCTAAAGCCAGTCTTGGCCTCCTCCTGCGCTATATGCACCTGTAGCAGCACATCCACCCTGCGCCCCAGTAGCCCAGCCTCGCGGTCCACCCGCTCCAGCAGCTCCGTGGAGTCTACCGAATGGATCAGCGCCACATGCGGCAGCACCTGCTTCACCTTATTGCGCTGCAGATGCCCTATGAGGTGCCATTGGATATCGCCTGGGAGGTCTGCGGCCTTGGCCACCAGCTCCTGCACTCGATTCTCGCCGAATACCCGCTGCCCTGCATCGTAGGCCTGCCTTACGGTCTCCGCCGGCCAGGTCTTAGACACCGCAACCAGCGTAACGCCCGCCGGGATTGTCGCCCGCAGGCGCGAGAGGTTCTCTTGGATTGACATGGGGGAAATTTTTTAGGCAAAGGTAGGGAAATTCAATGGATACCAAATACTAGGGGATGCCAACAGAGCTGGGCGAGCACACGCTACACTAGGCAGCACCCCTACCAAAACCTAAACAATGTAAACAACTATATATAAGAATATTATACTAGATTTTTGCCTCCAAATATTTGGAATCTGCTGACTACTCAAGAATCCCTAGTTTTTTTCTGCGATTTGCCCTAGTACATTTTTCACGCTTATAACAGCTTCCAAAGGGTTAGCAGCCTCCTTTGATGGGTAATGATGTTTTATGAGTAGGCATTTAATCATTTTGCTCATAGTAATATGAATAGTCGATCCCCTTCATAAACAATTCCCGATCATCTATCTTGGGGGTTAAAGCGTTCTTTACCAAAGCCTTGATATGCGTGTCGTCTGACACGCTCTCTCGCATGGCTGCCAAATAGTCGTTTTTGTTTATTTGGCTCCTATCTACACATCGCCTGAGAGAATGTTTTAGCATAAGGTCTAGCCAAATGCGAGTGCTGCGACCATTACCCTCCATAAAAGGATGCGCCACATTCATTTCAATATATTTGTCCATAATCTCATCGAAAGTGGTTTCGGGCATTCGCTCAATGGTTTGAAGAGTTTCGGGGAAATACATACAGTTAGCGAAAGTAAATCCCCCCTTCGAAATATTCTTTGTTCGAATCTGCCCTGCAAAATCGTAAAGCCCACCAAACAAATAAGCATGTATTTGCTGCAAGCATTTGACACTTCCCGGCTCTATGGTTCGCAAAACACCGCTCTCAAAAAGCTGATACGCTTTCTTCTTGCTCTGGCCATCTATGGTGTTGTCGCTATACAGAAACCAATCGAGAAAGCTAGTTGCTTTTGCATTGGGGATTGCTTTTGCCAACAGTGTAACCCCCTCACTATCTAAGGCGTCCGTCAACCGACGCTTGCCGTCAGGAGCATATAGTTTCAACCGGTTAGTGACGCTAACCAGTTCGTGCCCCTCGTTCTTCAGTTTTGTCTTTAGATACTTCCAGTAGTTTCTGGTTTTCTGATAGTCGTCCTGCCCATTGATAGCCCCGATTACATCGAGCACAGAGAACCACCACTTGCTGTTCTCGTCGTCCCATACGGCTCTCACTTCACGGTCGTTGAAGAAACGAATGGATATTCTATGCTGTTCCTTCTTCATTTCCCTTTCCTAAAAGTGATGGCGTAAAACCGTTTATCCCAGAGGTAGTGCGTTTTGCAGTCAAGCGCCTCAGGCGGGATGGCATGTTCTATTTCCGCGAGGTCGAAATGGGCATCTTGGTAGGCTTTCTTGGTGAGCGCATTCTTTTGATACTGGCTTTCTACGAAGTCTTGCGTTTCATCGGCTACCAACAGCAGCGTGCCAGGCTTGGCAACACGATACATTTCGCGAATCGCCAGTGGCTTGTCTGAGAAGAAATTAATGCCGCCCACATGGAAGACGATGTCGAAGCTGTTATCGGCAAAGGGCAAATCCTCGGCAGCGCAGTTCACTAACGATAGCCTGAGCCTATGCCCCCACACCCTCTGGGCTCGACGCAGCATGCCCATGGAAATGTCTGCGCCTACTATCTCGAGGCGTTCGGCATCCACGCCCTTGGGCAGATAGTTAAAGTCCTTCCCAGTGCCGATAGAAACGTAAAGCACCTTGGCATCGCTCTTCCACTCCAGCAGCTGCATCATCTCTCTGCGCATCTTGGCCACCGAGTTACCGTATTTAAACCAACCGATCCAACGCTCGCCGAAGTCGTATAGCGGCGCCAGCCGATCGTACAGCTTCATATACTTCTCGTTATCGCCCGATAGAAAAGCGGGGTTAAGATAGCGCAATATTCCCTTTTCTCTCGATAAATAGCTGGGGTCTAGGCCCTCGCGCAGTAAAGATGCCGACACTTCTTGAAACTCTTCTTTCATCTTGGGGACTAAACGTTTAAAAAGTACCTCGCCCTACATCAAAAATCACAATGCACCAGCAAGCGAAATGTATGCTTGCCCTTGTGGCATGCAAGCTGCCTTTTGCTTTCTCCCCATCTCCTTTTAAGCCTCGGCACAAATAGAGTACAAATATAAAGATAAAAACAATAGCCATCAAGCACTATTGAAAAATAAGGAAATCCCAGTAATTCAGTAGATTACTGGGATTTCCTTATACCTGTTTGGTGATTTTAGGCAAACCTATTTCACCTCCTCAAAGTCCACATCCGTCACCTCCCCGTCATCCTTGCCGCCTTGGTTGGGCTGGGGGCCCTGGTCTGCCCCGGGTTGCCCACCCTGACCGGGCTGACCGTACATCTCGTTGCCCGCCGCAGCCCAGGCGTTGTTCACCTTCTCTATCAGGCCGTCGATAGCGCCGATGTTGGCCTTGTCATGCGCCTCCTTCAGCTCCGCGATAGCCGCCTCTATCGTGCTCTTGTTGGCCGGCGAGAGCTTATCGCCGAACTCCTTGAGCTGCTTCTCGCTCTGGAATATCACGCTGTCGGCCTTGTTCACCTTGTCGGCCTTCTCGCGCGCCTCGTGGTCAGCCGCGGCATTCGCCTTAGCCTCATCGCGCATACGGTCTATTTCCTCCTGGCTCAGGCCGCTGCTCGCCTCTATGCGGATCTTCTGCTCTTTGCCCGTGTCCTTATCCTTTGCCGACACGTTCAAGATACCGTTCGCATCAATGTCAAACGACACCTCAATCTGCGGCACCCCGCGCGGCGCAGGGCGTATACCATCGAGCATAAAGCGACCGATGGTCTTGTTCTGCGCAGCCATAGGCCGTTCGCCCTGCAGCACGTGGATCTCCACCGAGGGCTGGTTATCTGCCGCCGTGGAGAAGGTCTCGGACTTGCGTACCGGGATGGTGGTGTTCGACTCGATCAGCTTGGTGAACACCCCGCCCATCGTTTCGATACCCAGCGACAGCGGCGTTACGTCGAGCAGTAGCACATCTTTCACCTCGCCCGTAAGCACGCCGCCCTGCACCGCAGCGCCTATGGCCACCACCTCGTCTGGGTTTACCCCCTTGCTAGGCGTTTTGCCGAAGAACTTCTCTACCACCTGCTGAATGGCCGGGATCCGCGTGCTACCGCCCACCAAGATCACCTCGTTGATATCGCTCGCCTTCAGGTTGGCATCTGCCAGCGCCTTACGGCAAGGTTCTATCGTAGACTGGATCAGGCTATCGCACAGCTGCTCGAACTTCGCCCGCGTCAGCTTCTTCACCAGGTGCTTCGGTATCCCGTTCACTGGCATTATGTAGGGGAGGTTGATCTCCGTCTCGCTGCTGCTGCTGAGCTCGATCTTGGCCTTCTCTGCCGCCTCCTTCAGACGCTGCAGCGCCATGGGATCCTTGCGGAGGTCGATGCCCTCATCCTTCAGGAATTCCTCGGCTAACCAGTTGATAATCTGCTGGTCGAAGTCATCACCCCCAAGGTGGGTATCCCCATTGGTCGATTTCACCTCAAAGAGACCATCGCCCAGCTCTAGGATCGAAATATCAAAAGTACCGCCCCCGAGGTCGAATACCGCAACCTTCTGATCCTTATGCTGCTTGTCGAGCCCGTAGGCCAGCGCAGCCGCCGTGGGCTCGTTGATGATACGGCGCACCTTGAGCCCCGCGATCTCCCCGGCCTCCTTGGTAGCCTGCCGCTGCGAATCGCTGAAGTAGGCCGGCACCGTTATCACGGCCTCCGTTACCTCCTGCCCCAGGTAGTCTTCCGCCGTCTTCTTCATCTTCTGGAGAATCATGGCTGAGATTTCCTGCGGGCTGTAGAGGCGCCCGTCTATCGATACCCGGGGGGTGTTATTTTCACCCTTTACCACCTTGTAGGGCACACGGGCTATCTCCTTGGCCATCTGGTCATAGGTCTCGCCCATGAACCGTTTGATAGAGAACACCGTCCGCTCCGGGTTGGTTATCGCCTGCCGCTTGGCCGGATCACCTACCTTGCGCTCTCCATTATCCACAAAGGCCACCACGCTCGGCGTCGTCCGCTTGCCCTCGTTGTTGGTGATTACCACAGGCTCATTGCCCTCCATCACGGCTACGCAGGAGTTCGTCGTTCCCAGGTCTATACCTATTATCTTGCCCATATGCTTAAGTAATTTCTTACGTGTAACCCTCAAACTCTACACACCCACACGGTGCGTACTACTAGGACACCTAGCAATCCCTGTGCCAAAGCCCAAGGAGCGGAGAGACGGGAACGGGAATGCTGCCAATATGACAGGCATCCTCTACTCCTCCCCGAAATTCCCGCCTATACAGGCAATTTCCCCACAGGGGGCAACGGAAAAACGCCAACACCCCGCGCGGCACGCCGCTATCGCCTCCCTGACCGGCGTGGTGAAATGGCACTGCTTTCCCCTTTTACGCCTACCCATCGCCGTATCTTCGCCTATCCATCGCCGTACCTGGGCCGCTTCATGTTCGGGTTTCGCTAGCGAAACCCGAACAAGAAGCGGCCCAGCTACGGCGATGGATAGG
>JABCOB020000094.1 GCA_013333835.2 Bacteroidia bacterium | reverse complement strand
TCTCGGTGGATCACCTTGAATTCACAGGCGATGCAGGGATTGCTGCCCTGAAAGGCAGCGAGACCATGCCCACCATCCTGCCGGGTGCCGCATTCTTCCTGGGTATGCAGCTCGCGCCTGCCCGTAAGATGATTGCCGCGGGGCTACCCATCGCTATGGCATCAGATTATAACCCGGGTTCTTCCCCCTCTGGCGACATGCGATTCATTGTCTCGCTGGCCTGCATCCAATTCCGCCTCGTACCCGAGGAGGCTCTAAACGCAACAACGCTCAATACGGCCTACGCCATGGGTATAGAAGAGACCCACGGCACCATTGCCAAGGGTAAAGTAGCCAACTTCTACATCACACACCCCATTCCAGGCTATGAGTACCTGCCATACGCCTACACCGGCCAGCCCGTAAAGGAGGTCTACCTAAAGGGTGAGCGGGCGTAGCCCACGCTACGAGCAGCTCTGTATTCGGCACACATAGCATAATAGTCTGGTATTCTGCCCATAGCATCTAATTCCTGTTCAGAAAATCGCTCCCTTCCAGACCGACTAACACCCCTTCCCATGCCGACCATCCTCCCCCAGGTAATCCCCATGTGCGCAGAGGCTCTCGACGCTGTAGTACGAGGGCTCTACGGGGAATTCTCGGTCTTCCGGGGCACTGGCAAGGTGGCAGACTACATCCCTGCGCTGGCTGAAGTGGACCCCGGCCATTTCGGGGTAGTAGTACACACGCTCCCCGGGCATATAACCGCTTGCGGCGATGCCGATGTCCTATTCTCCATCCAGAGTATTAGCAAGCTCTTCACCTTCACCATGGCCTTTGCCGGAAGGGGTGAGAGCATCTGGAAACGGGTGGGAAAAGAGCCCTCAGGCACAGCGTTCAACTCGCTCTACCAGCTCGAGGCCGAGGCTGGCATTCCCCGTAACCCCTTTATCAACGCAGGGGCTATGGTGATCTCTGACATGCTACTGGCCGACTACCCCGATCCCATGGCGGAACTCCTCGCCTTCCTGCACCGCCTCACGGGCGACGAATCCATCGGCTATGACCAGCACGTCTACCAGTCTGAGTTAGAGTACGGAATGCGGAACGCCTCCCTCGCCTACCTCATGAAAAGCTTTGGCAACGTGCAGAATCCCGTGGACAAGGTGCTACGTTTCTACTTCAAGCAATGCTCTATCCGCATGAGCTGTCGGCAGCTAGCACAAGCCACGCAGTTCCTAGCGAATCAAGGTATGAATCCCCTCACAGGGCGGGCCATCCTAACCCCCAGCCAGACCAAGCGAACCAACGCCCTCCTGCTCACCACCGGGCTCTACAATGAGGCTGGGGACTTCGCATTCCGCGTCGGCATACCCGCAAAAAGCGGTGTCGGAGGCGGCATCGCGGGTATCATCCCTGGGCAGCTAAGCGTAGTAACATGGGCTCCAGGGCTCAATACCATCGGGAACTCCCAGCTGGGGATCGATTTCCTAGAGGAATTCACCACCCGCACAGGGCTCTCCATATTCTAAACTTTCTCTGCCCACACCATGCTCCGCATTCCCCCCTCTGGCCCTCTACGAGATCGTTTTGTCCTGCTCCTTTGCGCTGCGCTGCTCGGGGTTGCTTGCCTGCTGGTATTCCTCTCCTACCGCGCCAGCCGCATCGTCGGCTATGTATCATTCACCCTCTACGTGGCATACCGCTTGGTGGCACTGCTGCGCAAACGGTTCAAGGGAGAGATTCCCGCACGCACCGTAATTTTCGTAATCATGGCCCTCTCCCTCGCTATCAGCCTCGCGGGGTTCGAGTCCCAGCTATTCGTTTTCATGCTGCTGCTAGCGCTCGACTACATGCTCGTCGAACGCCACATTGGCAGCCTTCGGAAAAGGTGATTTATGGAGAACCAGAATGACGGGCGTCTCCCGCTGTTGGGCATGTCGCTTACCGAGCTACAGTCGCTCACCGCTAGGCTAGGCGAGGCAAAATTCCGCGGGCAACAGCTGGCCGATTGGCTCTACAAGCGCCAGGTCACCGAGTTCTCGCAGATGGCGAATCTGCCAGCACCTTTCAGAGCTCGCCTGCAGGAGCAGTACACCATCGGGCGAGAACTCCCGCTCTCTTCGGTTACGTCCCAAGACGGTACGCGCAAATACCTATTCCCCGCTGGTGCGACGCGCACTATAGAGACGGCTATGATCCCTGATGCTGACCGCCGCACCCTTTGCATTTCATGCCAAGTGGGTTGCAGGATGGGCTGCGCCTTCTGCGCAACGGGCAAACAGCCTTGGGGTGGTAATCTATCTACACAAAGTATTGTGAACCAAACGATAAGTGTAGATGAATCCGCTAGTCTCACCAACATCGTTCTCATGGGGATGGGGGAACCCATGGATAACATAGACTCTGTCCTTGCCGCCCTCACCGTACTCACTGCTCCCTGGGGCCTTGCCATGAGCCCGAGGCGCATCACGGTCTCTACCGTTGGGCTGAAAGCCGGCCTACAGCGTTTCCTCGATGAAAGCGAATGCCACCTTGCCATCAGCCTCCACACGCCCTTTGACGATGAACGGGATGAACTTATGCCTGCTAACCGCACCTTCGGGATTCAAGAGCTTCTCTCCCTGCTCAGGCGCTATAACTGGTGGGGACAACGCAAGCTGTCTTTTGAGTACGTGGTACTCGCTAGGCTGAACGATACTCCTCGCCACGCTGAGGCTCTAGCCCAGCTACTCAAGGGGATTCCGTGCCTGGTGAACCTGATTGGCTACCACCCGCACCCCGCCTCCCCGTTCCAGCGACCCAGCCAAGTCACACCAATCCAAATGCGCGACCACCTGAACGATCTCGGTATCAAGACCACCATCAGGGCTTCTCGTGGCATGGATATAGGGGCTGCCTGCGGCCTCCTAAGCAGAACCCAGCGTACCCCCTAGCAGCCTCCAATACCCTTGCCCTTAATATATTAGAAAAGCCGCTATGGCCGTAAGGCCACAGCGGCTTTTCTGCGCTGCCCAATTAGCCGTTACATGTGGTTCGGCTCTAGTAAATCAAGCTCCTG
>JABCOB020000093.1 GCA_013333835.2 Bacteroidia bacterium | reverse complement strand
TATTGCCCATGGTGGTACGCAGCCTTCTGGATACCTGGCCTAGCAGCTCCTGGCGGTTACGGAGGGCCTCGTCATCGTGGTGCGCGAGGTAGGCGGCATGCTCAGGATTGCCAGCCTTTCCCCGTGCCACCCACTCTACGAGCAACCATCCAAAAAGCTGGGCTACAAGGGTGTAGATACGGTATTGCGCGGGTGTATCATCTATCCACCATTTCCCTTTCGGCAGGAATAGGAGCAGGGCGAATAGCGCAAGGTAGATGGGAACGAATAGGGCTGTTCGGCGAAAGCGGGCGGCAATGGCTATGAGCATGGGGGCGAGGAACGAAAGGAAGAGGAATACGGACTGCCCCTGTCCGAAAATCCATTGCCCAAGAAAGGTGGCTATGAGCGTGGCGGGCAGCCCTATGGAGAGCCAAGCGTTCTGCCGTAGCCCATCGCGCAGGGTGTAGGCAGAGAAAAAGATGAGCGAGCCCAGAAGCCCAATGATAGGCGGGAGGATGAGGCGGCTCCCGAAAATGAGGTAGATGGACTGGAAGAAAAGGAAGATGCTGATACCCAGATCGGTATTGAGCCGTGGTGATAGGGAACGATAGCGATAAGCGCGCATGCGAGGGTAAGATATGGGTAAGATATTTTATGGGGGGGTAGAGCTGGTAGGTTTGCGGTGCAGTATCTAGAGAATCAGATGGATAAGGCCAATGGCTGCGGCAATTCCCCCAAGGATGAGTATGGCGAGCCCGGCAATCTTATTGAACCAGAAGAGCTGGCGTAGGTGGAATCGGTGGCGGAAACGGGCTACCACCAGGGTTAGGACGTACCACCAGCTTGTAGCCCCGAGGTGCACGCCAAGCAAGACAGACAGCAATGAACCCAGGTGGGTGGGGTCGAGCTCAATCCGCACGGCTGCCAAAAGCCCGAGAAAGAGGAAAATGGCCAGCGGGTTGGTGAGGGTGAGCAGGAATATCCAGGTGGCATCCTGAACCGGGGTGCTGGGTGCGCGGCGATCTCTCCGTACCCGCTTGAGCGGATCGCGGAGGAATATGAATAGCCCCAGGATTGCAATGCCCGTGCCCCCGAGGATCTGGATAAGCAGCTCGTGCGAGCGGATGAAATCGATAACATACGAGAGCCCGAATACCGCAATGGAGGCGAAGATGGTGTCTGCCAACGCAGCGCCGTAGCCACTGGCAAACCCGCTCCGACGGCCTTTGTTTACCGTCCGCTGTACGCAGATTACGCCAATGGGCCCTAGTGGTATGGATGCACAGAGCCCAACAAGAATGCCCTTAAGCAGGAGTACTGCCCACATCGGATTGTGGCTAAAAATTAGTGGCAAAGGTATGGCTTTTCTTGCGGAAACCAAACACCCTGCCTGCAAATTTGGGATGGTATCTCGCGCTGAATTGTGAACGTTTTCCTACCTTTGCAGCGCGTTAGCGAATTCAAATGATGGGCAAGCAGGGCATTTGCGTAATACCCGCACGGGGGGGGAGCAAGCGGATTCCCCGAAAGAATATACGTTTGTTTGCTGGTGAACCCATTATAGCCTACTCCATTCGGGCGGCTCGGGAGGCTGGGTGTTTTGAAGAGATTATGGTCTCCACAGACGATGTAGAGATAGCGAAAGTGGCCCAGGAGCACGGTGCCAATGTGCCATTCATGCGGAGGGGGGAAACCTCTGACGACTACGCTACTACCGATAGCGTGGTGGCCGAGGTATTGGCGGAGTACCAGCGGCGTGGACGTGTATTCGGGCTGGTATGCTGCCTGTACGCCACAGCCCCTTTGGTAGATCCTGGGCGTATCCGTAGCGCTGCGGCTCTGATAACGGCGGGGGAGTGCGATTCGGCCTTTGCCACGGTGCGGTATGGACACCCGATACAGCGGGCTATGGTGGTGCGCAATGGCTATACTACGCTCAAGTGGCCAGAGTACGCCGAGGCGCGCACGCAGGATTTGGAGCCTTCGTTTCACGATGCCGGGCAGTTCTACCTAGCAACGGTGGAGGCTTTCCAGCGCAATGGGGGCTTTTGGGGCGCGCGAACGAAGGGTATAGAAATCCCCGAAACGCAGGTGCAGGATCTCGATAACGAGGTGGACTGGAGGCTGGCCGAACTCAAGTACAGGCTGCTACGTGAATGCTGAAACTGGGAATATTCACAGCACTCTGCCCGGTGAGGTAGCGAATTGGGGCATTCCCCACTCCCCCAATGTAAGGACGGGACGAATAACCGTTCAAGAAGAGCATGCAGAGTAAAGCGGTTGTCAGATTTTCTGACCGCTGCTTTCTTTCGCGTGCTACGGGCGGACGGGATATTCTAAGTTCTCTACCCTGAAATCTACGAATAATTCCATTACAATAACTTACGTAGGCTCGCGCGCCGTTCTCCGAAGTAATCCAAGTTAGATTTACACACACATCTAAATGCGATTTTCACATTTTACCACACCTTCCCCGATAAATCTCACCTATCGCATTGGCGTACTATTTGCTATCTTTGCGATATTATTAAAAGGGAGAATAATGCGTAAATGGCTGTACTTCTGCTTTATACTGTTCACCGTAGCTTTCACCAGAATCGCGTATACCCATGCGCAAGAAACGGGCTCTCCGCTGCCTGCCATCGATTCCCTGCTACAAACGGCAGAGCAAGCCGTGGAGCGGAACGACCTCCCTGCGGCAATCCAGGCGAGCAACCGTGCGCTGGCACTCTGCAGGAGTAGCTCTGAACTGTCCGATAGGCTCCCGAGCGTACTCTTTAGCAACGCCCAGCTCAACACATACGGCGGTAACTACGAGCGTGCGTTGCAGGAGCTCCATGAGGTACTATCGCTCAACAGCCATGCGCCTAAACCAGACCCCATTCTGAATGCCCGCACCTATATGCAGCTCGGCATTGTGAGCTTTTTCCAGCACCAATGGGACGATGCCCTCTACAACTACCGCAAGGCCGAGCAGCTGGCCAACCAACTAGGGAACAATACAGGGGCTGTCGATAGCACGGAATAACATCGCGAACATCTACCAGAAGCGGGGGCAGTACGCAGAGGCCTTAGTGGGCTACCTAGAGTGCCTGCGCATGCAGAGGGAATCACCTTCACCAGATACTGCCACGCTCTGCAATACCCTGTTCAATGTGGGTTCATGCTATGAGGAACTCGACCAGCAGGCCGAGGCCGGGCGGTACATGCGAGAATCGTACCGAATGGCTCTGGCTGTGCATGACCCCGAAATCACGGTGCTAACCCTGCTATACTTCGCTCGCCAAGATGCCGAAAAGGGACGCTACTCCATGGCGCTAAACCGGCTCGGGCAGGCCAGGTGCACGTGAATACCACTGGCTACCGGCAGGTGGAGGGCGAGGTACTGAGCACCAAGGCTGTAATCTACGAGCTGATGGGCGACTACCGAAAGGCTCTACAGGAACGCAAACGATACCAAAACCTCGCGGATTCCCTAGCCACCCAACGCCTCACTACGCAGACCAAAACGCTACAGCTACTGCTACAATCGCAGGATAAAGAGAACCGGATCGCGCTCCAGCAGGTAGAACTGGCCACCAAGAATCGCTTCCTTATAGTGGTACTCAGCCTGCTGGGTGTTGTGCTGGTGCTGGCGGTAGCCCTAGGCTTCCTACTCCGCGCCCGCCAACGCCAGAATCGCTACCTGGCCAAATCGAATGCCGCTAAAGACCGTATGTTCTCCATTATATCGCACGACCTGAAATCGCCTGCTATCGCCCAGCAACTCGCCCTCAAGATGCTGCTGGAGGAGGCTCGCAAGGCCGGGCATACCGAGAACCAAGAACTGCTCTCAAGCCTCTACGCCTACTCTTGCGGGCAGGTAACTCTCCTGATCAACCTCCTAGGATGGGCTCGCATGCACCTCGACCAGATACGCTACTCGCCCCAACTCTTCGACCTAGAACCCGTAGTAACCGATGTACTCCAAACCTACGCAACCATCGCGGGGAGTAAGGGGATAATCATCAACACCTCCATACAAAAAAATACCATCGTATACGCTGACCGCGATATGGTGGCTCTCGCGGTTCGCAATGTGCTGGACAACGCCATTAAATTTACCCCTACAGGTGGCAGCATCGCGTTGGCATGCCAGACGGGAGAGGCAGGCACCACCGCCTCCATAAAGGACTCTGGTGCTGGCATGCCGCCCCAAGTGGTAGAGGCAATTCGCGCTAAGCAGAGCAGCGTAGAGGCTGGTTTTGGCACTAATGGGGAGAAGGGAACGGGCATAGGATTGGGCCTGGTTCGCGATCTACTCGGACGGAACGGCAGCTCGCTCAACAGCACAAGCAACCCTGGGGAGGGCACGGAAATCGCTTTCACGCTCAAGGGAATCGCGGTAGAATGACACTCCCCCACCCTGCCTGCGAATAACCTCAACAGCCTCTACTACAACGTTAGAAGGGTTCCACAATGCCTAGCCCCGCGCAGAACCAAGCAAGAGTTAAACAGTAAAATTTTTGTGCTCTTCATACGTTTGAATATAGTAAGCAGGGTTTCTTGGCTCGAAGCTAAAGGAAATGCCCTAAGTGAGTGATAATCTGTAGGAGCCATATGAGCACGAAGCTTGTAATAGTAGATGACCACGCTATGTATAGGGTGGGAGCGGTCGCTATGCTGCGCACGGAGATGCCCGAGGTTGAGATAGTGGGCGACTTCGGAAGCGGGCAGGCACTCATCTCGATGCGCTACAGGGAGGGCTGGAGGCTGACATAGCACTGGTGGATGTGGTAATGCCTGAAATGAGCGGTGTACAGCTGGCTGGCTACTTGCTAAAAAACTACCCCAACATGGCGGTACTGATGATATCGTCTGAGGCTACTCCCGACATCGCAACAGAACTGATTGAGCTCGGAGTACATGGATACACCAATAAAACCGCCCCCAAAGAGGACATGGTGATGGCCATCCGCACGGTGCTGCAAGGGGAGACCTACTTCGGGCGCCGACTGCCCGACTTGATCTACGAGGCCTACATGGCGCAACGGGAGGCGGCAAAGCACCAGCACCGTAAGCTTTTCAGCAAGCCTAAGCCCAGTGTGGAGTTCACCCCCCGCGAGCTCGAGGTAATCAAATTGCTGTGCAGCGGGAAAACGGTGTCCGAGACTGCCGAGCAGCTGAACTACTCAATGCGAACCATAGAGAACTACAAATCTGAAATGCTCAAACGCTTGGGCTACAAGAGCGTGGTAGAACTGCTACGGTACGCACTACAGTACGGGCTAATTAGGTTGTAGCCCTGGGGGAGAACGGTGTAAAATCTTGATTGCACTGCTGCCAGCACGCATCGCCAGCAGCCACACAGAAAAAGCCCCAAAACGCAGATTCCTACTGTTAGGTAGCTCCAGGCTACTTAGCATGGTAGCTTTGGGGAAGATTGCCCACAATGCTCGGGGAGCCAGCACCTCAGCGCACAGCAGCAACATTCAGGCATCCTTTCTGCTCCAAGAGAGCGAAAATACCGGTTCTACTAGATGGATACAAAGTCGGGCTGATGGTTTTACCACCAGCCCGCCTTCTGCATATATCTAAAATTCTAAAGGGTTTCTCTCCCCTTATAGAGGCCTACTGAAGGTACCCAAACGCTCCATAATCTGCTGTAATCCTACACATTATTGGAGTAGATCACCCTCTACTGGCAATTCGTCTTTAGAATATATTGCCCATGGTGAGGCCACAGTAGACCGTGCGCGGGAGCATAGGGCCATACACATAGCTTGAGGCGCGCTCAGCCCCCGTCTCGAAGTCCTTCTGGAAGGAATTCAGCACATTGCGCACACCGGTGTAAAGCGTGAGGTCTACTCCAAAGACATTGAAGGTATAGCTGAGCTTTGCGCCAAGATCGAAGAATGAGGGCGTCCGTCTGATCGAAAAGTCATTTTCCTCCAACACCTTCTTCTCTTCAGGATTACGAGCCACTTTACCCTCGTACACCACATCCATAGGGCCAGTGAGATTGAAGCTGGCGTTGAGCTTGAAGCCCGCCCCTATTTTCCAGTCGCCCAGAAGGAATCCGTATAACGATGGGGTGCGGAGAAAATCTCGCTGCCCACTGTTCAGCTCCTCGGGCACATCCTTAGCATACTGGCTCTTTTGGAATGTACCGCCAAGCTTAAAGGCCAAATCACGGCTAGGCGCAACATTCACCTCAAGGTTTACGCCATAGATAGTTGCTCCATCGGCAAAGTTCATCCGCTCTAGCAGCACAGTACCCTCTTCGTCGGCATTGTGGCGCTTATTGATGAAGGCATCCTTAAGCCGGGTGTAGAAACCCTCGGCCAGCACGCCCAACGCGAGGTGGTGGAACTGCCGATTATAGTCTGCCGAAAGCATGGCGCTGTGGCTGGTCTCACGTCGCAGGTCGCTGGCCACCCGCTGCACTATCTGCTTGGCGCCTGCTACCTCTACGTGCAATTCCTCATTGTACATCTGGGGTTTACGGTAACCCATCGAATAGTTGGCCCGCAGCTGCAGCTCTGGAATGGGCGACAGCAAAATGGAAACCCGAGGTACGGGAACAATGCCTGTATTGTGGAAACCCGTCTTAGAGGCGAGATCCTCTACTGAGTAACGGTCGATACGGAATCCACCGGTTAGGGTAGCCCACCCTATGTGGTGGCTGTACTGCGCGAATGCTCCCACAGTGGCCGTAATCTGATTGGCCACCGTGAGGCTTCCTATCTCCTTTGCCTTATCTACAGCCAAGCTATCGTTTCCATTCTTATCCTTCAGGATGGGGGCGGTGGAATAGTCTGTGTAGCCCGGCTTGATGTCTTTGAGCTTTTCACCCGTAAAATCAAGCCCTCCAACGAGAGTGCTCTGCGTGAAGTGAGCTGCGTACTGCGCGCCAAAATTGAACGAGAGGTCGGTGGTCAATCCGTAATCTTTAAGGGGGTGCGCATCCTTACCGTTAGCCTTACCGCCGTAGTAGGATTCACGATCCACATGCTGGAAAGAGGCATTGAGGGTGAGAAGATCGCTCTCGCGCAGCATTTGGGTGTAGACCAACGAGGGAACATTAACATTGTGGTGGGGAGCTTCTGCCACATTGGCCTCATGGTAGGGACGGTCGAACCGATTGCCCCCACGCCGCTCTTCCGTAATATGGAAGTAGGAAAGTGAAAGCTTACCCCTATCACCAATGCGATGGAAGAGCCGAGTACCCACTGTGGCATTCTTAAGGCGCGGCAGCTCTGAATAGCCGTCATTATTGAGGTCGAACGGGGTCCGATACCGCACATTGCCATAGACCGCAATGCCAGCCTTATTGTTGTCAGTAACGTTTGAGGAGTTGAACGATGCGCTGTAGTCTGGTTTCACGCCTCCCGAACCCTGTATGCCAACGCCGATGAAATCGGTGTTAAAACCTGCCTGGAAGGTATTGACCATGGGGTCTTGCAGAATAAGGTTAACCGTCCCCGCCACGGCATTGCTACCGTAGAGGGCGCTTCCCCCACCTCGTTGTACCTCTATCCGCTCTATCATGTTGGCGGGAATGAACTCCAACCCATAGACGCCCATAAGCCCGCTGAAAATAGGATGCCCATCGACAAGGGTTTGGGTGTACTCGCCCTCCATACCATTGAGGCGCACCTGGTTGAAACCGCAATTCTGGCAATTATTCTCCATACGAACTCCTGGAATGTAGGGAAGGCCCTCGCTTATGGAACGCGCGTTGTTCTGCACCATGAGCTTGGGGGTTACAGAGTTCACGATGGTAGAGGCCTCACGACGACTTATGGCATCCTTATCGTCTGTTACCACCACGGCATCCACATTCAGGAGATCCTCTTCAAGCTCAAAATCAAGCACTACACTCTCATTCGGCTTAGTGGTCACCTGCTTGGTAGCAATGCGATACCCAATGCTGTTGGCCACAATGGTCTGCTCGCCCAACGGCAAGTCTGGCAGACGGTAGTAGCCTTGCCTATCGGTGGCTGTGCCTATGGTGGTTCCACGGACAGTAATGGTGACAAAGGGGAGCATGCGCCCGTTGCATGACACATGCCCCGTGACGTGCGCACCCGTCTTTGCCCTACTGGGAACTGCCACTGCGCAAAATGATACTAGAATCAACGTGGTACTCACTACGAGCCACTTGAAAATCATCTTAATATTCATGACTGCAATCAATAGAATTACACACACAATTGAACCGAAAATCGAATGGGGAAGGAAACAGGGGAACTCTACGTTTTGACCCACTATCCAGAAATGCAATCTCCTACTGGCTATAGTTGGCAGCCGTACCGTACAGATACTCTACCCCCATAAGCTAGCCACCTACCTGTGAGAGCCTCCGCTTACTGCGCAAGAACTCTATACCAGCGAAATCTGGCTACAGCTGGCTCTCACCTTACTAGTGCCCCCATGGGCAGAGCAAGCCCTCTAGCCATGTACAGCCTCAACGGAATGGGTGTACTCCACCCTGCAGATTAATAGGCCAAGATCCCCTAAGCAGCCAGAGCTGGTGGTGCACGGCACGCCAACCCGCAGGTGTAGCCTAAGCACTCATCCCCTTCGCTCCAATGCAAGGGGCTCTCAACCCAACGCACACAGCTGGTTAAGAGTGGCTTATAGGGTTCTACGAGAACCAGAGTCTGGAGGGCATTGATTAGGAACGAGGCGGTATCCGAATCCTCCCCCTCCTCTATCGGATTGCCCTGAGCATCTTTGGCAAAGGGATGCGCATACGTAATGAGCTGCCCATGCTTGGTGATGTGCGTATGCGTATAGAGGACAAAATTGGCCACCATACACAGCGCAATGCCTAGGAATAGCGAGCTAATAGCCGCGCTAACCGCACATCTCCGCGCATCCTTCATGCCGCGAAGTTAGCGTATTTTACAATGGTTTTAACCATTCTACCCCGCTACAACTTCCAAACTCTCCCTCTAATGCAAGCTCTTCATTATTGTGCCACAATTACTTGCAATATTATAGGGCGCAATTAGAATGTAGCAACAATTCAGCAAAGCGACTACTAGATTTCACAAAAAAAGAGGATGCCTAAATAAGACATCCACATTCTTCCATGGGTGGCCTCTATGCCCCCACCTAGAGTTTTCACGCCTGGGCTCCCGCTAATCTTGTGAATGCTCCCCTCCACTCAAGCGGTAAAGCCGGCGGACACCCGGCACTTGCAGCACCTGCTCTATGTCGGCATTAAGATCGGCTAGCCCTTTCACTTTCACTGATAAAACCCCCTTAAACACCTTATCTCTACTGGTAAGATTCACCCGTGTGATATCGACCTTCTGATCGTTACGGGCGAGTGCTGCGAAGATATCCGCCAAGAGTTTCACCCTATCTTCACCAGAGATAAAAAGGTACGAAGAGTAAAGCCGCGCATCGCTGGGCTCCCAAGTTGAAGCCCCAACGCGATTCCCTCGCTGCGCGCCCAAACGGATAGCCTCTGGACACGTTACACGATGCGCATACACCTGCCCCTCTTCTGCCTTGAAGAGCAGCAGCTCATCGCCTGGCAGCGCATAGCAGCACGGCACTTGCTGAAAGGTAGCCTGATCCCACTTCTTATGCCCGGCACTCTCTGCTACCCTGGGCGTGGGTAATGCCAGCTCCCTATCTAGCGGAGGGCTCTCGAGCGCAACACCTCTGCGCGGTACTATTCCCAGTCGGTGCGCCCACTTCCTCCACCAAAGCCACCGTTGTAATGCCGAGTAGTTCACAAGACCATCGGCCAATCCAGTGTAAAGATCGCGGAGGTCTACCAAGTCGAACGCTCGCAGCAATGGGGCAAAGTCATTCCTATAGAGCGTATAGCCAGCTTTTTTAGCTATGCTGGCGAATACCAGCATCCCATTATCCATGAGAGCCTTAGCTTGTGCTCTCAGACTCCTGGCAATGGCCTCGCTAGCTTTTGTGGTACGCACAAAATCGAGCCATTTGGGCGAGGGGCGCTGCGATGGGGCATCTATGATCTCTACCTTCTCCCCCCCACGAAGCGGGTGGTCAAGATTGATCAGCTCTCCGTTTAAAAGGGCGCCGAGCGAATTATTACCCAGCGATTCGGCTATATCATAGGCAAAATCCAGCACCGTAGCATTGCGAGGCAGCGTATGCTTCCGATTCTTACGGTCTAGAACCACAATCTGATTTGAGAGCACATTGTTTCTGAACGATTCGATGAACTCTCTTGGATTCATCCCTGGCTGTTCTGCACGCACACCCTCCTTATAGCGCCAGTGCGCGGCATTTCCCTCCTCGGCTATACGGTTCATCCGCTCGGTGCGGATCTGCACTTCAAGCCAGCTGCCCTCTTTGGTGAGTATGGTGCAGTGGAGCGCCTCATAGCCGTTCGTTTTAGGACTCGTTACCCAATCACGAGTGCGCTCCGGCATTACCGTGTAAAGGTCGGTGATAAGCTGGTAAATAAACCAGCACTGGGTGCGCTCGGGGATACCAGGACGAGGGGTAAATACAACACGCATAGCCATAACATCATACACCTCCTCAAAGGGGATGTGCTTCTTCTCCATCTTCCGGTAGATGGAGCTTATGGCTTTGGCCCTACTAGTAATCTGCGGCACTAGCCCGTACTGTTTCAGATACTTGGCTATTGGTTGGCTTAGCTCACGAATCCGTTCCTCATTGGCTTTCCCACTCTGGCTCAACTTTTCCTCAATGGAACGGTATTGCTCTGGCCGCTCGTGCAGCAGGCAGAGGTCGAGCAGGTCGTCCCGTATAGAATATAGCCCTAAGCGTTCAGCCAGTGGCGCATAGATAAAATTCGTCTCGCTGGTGATTTTACGTTTTTTATCGTCAGGCATCGATTCAAGGGTGCGCATGTTATGCAGCCGGTCCGCCAGCTTCACATACACTACCCGAACATCGCTGTCCATAGCGCTCAGGAGCTTCATGTAGTTCTCCAGCTGGAGCGATTCACCTTTCTCGCTAAGCCCTGCGATCTTGGTAAGCCCATCTACCACATTCGCCACCTCTGTGCCGAACTCTTGCGCTATCTCATCGAGCTGAACCTCAGTGTCTTCTACCACATCGTGGAGTAGTCCTGCCGCTATGGCTATCTCGTCGCCCGGCAGCAGGGCCGATACTATCTTGGCCACCTCTACCGGGTGGTAAATATAGGGAATACCCGATTTCCGACGCACACGATCATGCGCCTTGCGTGCCACGTCGAAAGCTTTGCTTATCAGTGCCAGCTGCTCCTTAGAGAATCGCCCTCTAGCAGCCGCTGTATCCAGTAAATCACGCAGCGCAGCCTCTATTCCACTCTCCTCCTCTGGCGTAAAAGGCTGGTCTGGGTTCGCCAAGCTGGCCGCAAGCGGTGTTTCGCTTACGGTACTCGGCCTACACACCCCACCCTCCGCCTCCACTGGAGACGCTGAAGCTGTAGGATCTACCGAGGTATTACGCACCTCTTTTTCCCTGTCCACGGCACTACTTAGGTAAAGAGATACACACTATTGAAAGAATCACGCTGCTCTTCCTGCACTATGATACCAGCGTGCGATGCGCTGGGCAACGGCTCAAACTCCACCATCGTTACTAGATCATGTTGATTTGCAAGATCATAACCATGCTGGCAGCCCATACCACCCACCACCAAAATCAGAAAACCAGCAAGCTTACCGTAGCGAATAGCCTTCCCGTAAACTAATGTCCGCTGTAAAGCGACTTGCCCTCGCAAAATGGTAAATAACCCCGAGTCCAGCGTGCTAAAGCGGCACGCTATTGCTTTCTGTAGGGTAAACCACCATAAAAGAACCTGTGCGCACCACCGGGCTGCGGTCTGGTGAAATCAACTCTACCCGGTAGATATAGGCACCCTCGGGGGCAAAAGTCCCATCTTTCAATTTACCATCCCAACCCCTATTCTGCCCACTGAAAACCAAACGGCCATCCCTATTGTAAATGAGCAGCTTATAATTAGAAGCAAAGGTGCTGATGGGGGCGAATACATTCCTCGGAGATGTCTGCGTTTGCCCAGTCTCTAGAGGTGATATCGCAGTAGGGAGAATCACATCTGCTTGAACCTGCGTGCATGTTGGTTTTGATATCGTTACACGTATCCGCTGCCCCTGTTCATTCAATTCCCAAGCCTTCACCATGTAGCAGAACTGGTCTGAAAAGCCCTTACGCTTGAACTCCGAGACATCGTCAGAACATTCGAGGGTTGCCCCGCTATGCACTACGGCTATCTCCTTCTCCTCCTGTTCTCCACCTTTTTCTGAAGTTCGGTACACCCTATACTCTGCCCTATGCCCTTTGGCAACCTCCAGCTCGTCCCACGTTATGGAATTCTCTTCCTTGCCACTACCCGCACGCACGATTACGGTGCTTTTCAGCAATGAACGTGCAACGTTTTTCCCGCACTCATCCACGGCGGCCAGATAGTAGTAATGCTTAATGCCACTCACCACGTTGCCTCCCCCCTGGGTATCAATCGCTACGCCCGATCCCCCCCGCGTAAGCCGTACAATCTCAACTTCCGTTCGCCGCATCTCTGCCTCGCTGGTTCCATCAGCCCGAAGTAGGCTAAAATAGCTTACCCGCGAGAGCGAATCGATGTGGTAGGTGATACGATTACGATCTGAAAAGCAGTGTATTGTATCAATCCCTAGGTTCGGAGCTACAC
>JABCOB020000092.1 GCA_013333835.2 Bacteroidia bacterium | reverse complement strand
TAAGTTCAGGGAGTCGCGAGACACGGGGCTATGGCGCAGTTGGTAGCGCGCTTCCATGGCATGGAAGAGGCCAGGGGTTCGAATCCCCTTAGCTCCACAAGATTTGTATAGCAGTCGAGGGCTGATCGGTGGTCTCTATTGGGCATGTACTTGCAAGGTTGATGCACGATTCAATACTCCAAAGATAGCCTGTGAATAAACCTTAATAAATATTGGGAAGGGGGCATGTGGCTGTCTGCGCTGTTCTTTTCCTCCAGTTTAGGAAGGTAGGATTCTTCCGCTCCAGCATGATTCGGAAAGAGATCATTGGACACGAATTCGCGTTCCGGGTGAACATGTGGTATTGGCGCGATCATTCACTTATAGAAGTTTCCTTGAAATAGGCAGGTGCACGGTGATCTTCGAAAATATAAATTTCACTCAATTTATCCTGTGTGCCATGTTGGTAAAACAATCGAAATTGTCCTGCTTTCCGACATGCTGCCAAAGGTTTGTTAGGGATGGTGTTCGATCTTCAGCAGGTCTACTAATGAGGTAATATGAATCAAGAGCGAAAAAACGAAGTGCGTGCACGGAATCTTGTTGAGCATGTCACAAGCCTTTCCTTCGAACATTCAGATAAGTCGGGCGGTGTTGATTATCTCTCTCGCGATGGCGCCGCGGCGCTCGAAGTTACGCGGTTTACGGATGAAAAAAAGAGGGGCGTACAGGCGGCTTACCGCAAGAAATCCAAGAGTTCTTTGCTTACTTCGAGAAAGTTACGGTCATGCTGGATATTAATGGTTCCGGAGGCGCGAACACGAATAAAAAACTTAATGCGAGGTGTTCTCTCGGCTGTCGTCTGTCTCGATATAAATAATGAAACTCGCTTCGTTAGAGATGAGGCAAAAAATCATGTTTGGGATGATGATTCGCTGTCATCCTCCTATCGGGTTTTGCTGGATTCTGGGGTGGAAAGAGCAGTTGCTTATGAAGACCGCTCTCCGGAGGAAGGGCATATTCATCGTCTGTACTTGAGCTTGACGAGCGGAGGGGGAGCCGGTGATAGTAGTGATGCTCTGCAACTTTTGGAGAATGAGCTGAACGATCGTCAAGATAATTTCGATAAACTCTCCGCAGTAGAGGCAAAACAATGCCACCTGTTCATTTGGGTTGATGATTACGCACCGCACACAGTCTCCCGCTTATTTGCTAAATCTGCATCGAGTCTTCTTGGAGAAGGTAGATTCCCTTCTCGTCCACCACGACTTGATCCAATCGTCACCCATCTTTGGGTTGTGGGTGAAGAATCGGGGCAGGGGTGGCTTTGGGATGGTGCGCTGTGGAGTCGTGTCTCAGAGAATGAAACTGGAAAGCTGACCTAGGCTTCTGCTGGGTGGAATAGCTCCACCTGGGTAGCGATAGTTTGCGTGGCTAATGTGGGTTGGTGTCTGGCGGTTTTCTGTAAGTTCTGTGAGCGGTGGTGAAATCGGTTGTTTACGGCCATCACTAAATGGGCTCTTCGTAGTTGAGCGTTGTAGGTCATTGATGCAAGGGATCGTGGTCTTGAGCTGGGATGACTCAACTCCACGCGAAGCATGCGAGCCCCTACTCGTTACCTCAACCGCTTGACGCCAAGGCCTAGTCCGTCCATTGACGGGAACAGCGCTCGTCGTCATCGCTCCAGCGCCCTCTTGTCGGTGGCCCTCGTGAGTACAGAACCACCAAGCTCAAGTATCCTAATGAAGGTAGTTCAAAACCACGAAGATCGCCTCTTGGGTTGGGGTGGGGAAGTGGAGTTGGACGCAACAGCAGGCAGTCAAGCGGCAGACAGGTATCATTGATATGGCTTTTTTGGGAAAGAGCAAGCGTGCAGTTCAACAGTTTCCGACACCGGAAGAGCTGTACCTCAGCAATACTTTGCCGCGGACCAAAACCGCTGTTGACTCGCTCTGGTTGCATCAGGGCGATGTTATCCGTGCCTATGCGGAAGACCATCAGAATACCTCGGACCTTGCGCTGGAGCTGCCAACCGGTACAGGCAAGACCCTGCCGGGCCTGCTCATCGGGGAATGGGTGCGGCGGAAGAGGACGGGGACAGTGATCTACGCGACGCCGACCAAGCAGCTCGCTCGCCAAGTGGCGATGGCGGCTGAGCGCGAGGGTGTTCCGGCTGCGCTCCTGATCGGAAGCGCCATATACTGGGATCCTGCGGATGAGGCGTCGGTCGAGGGATACGAGGCAATCGGGATCACGACTTACAGCGCAATCTTCAACAGCAGCCCTAAAGTGCCCGAATCCCGTCTTCTAATCTTTGATGACGCTCACGCTGGCGAGCAGTTTGTTGGAAACGAGTACGGAATCAGCATCCGTCGCCACAACGACAAGGAAGCATACTTTGACGTATTGGAAGCGCTGGCCCCGTTCCTGTCAGGGCTTCTCTTTCAGAGATTGAAAGGTAAGCCCGATCCCGGCGCACACCACCAAGTGCGCTTGATCCTCCCTGCGGTCGATCAGGTGGCGCTGGCCAAGCTAGATGCTGCTTTGGCGGGCCTTCCCAAACCTCACTCCTACAAATTCGCCATGATCCGTTCAGGTTTGGCGGCTTGCTGTGTCTACCTGTCCTACGGTGGTATCCAGATTCGCCCGATGATTCCTCCCACCTGCGAGAATCATGTTTTCGCTCGTGCCAAGCAGCGCATCTATCTGTCGGCGACTCTTGGCTCGGGGGGCGAACTGGAGCGTGCTTTCGGTCGGCGGAAAATAGTACGGATGCCGCTTCCAGCCAAGACGTTGCCTCGCTCCGGTCGTCGGCTTTTTGTTTTCCCTGACCTGGTCAAGGACGGGGATGCAATTGATCTTACTAAAAAGATCGTAGGTATCACAGATAAAGCGCTCGTGCTGAGCCAGGGGAGTACTGCTAACACCGAGGCGTCAGCCAAAGACTTGGCCGGTAATGACGTGCCTGTTATGGGAAGAGACGATCTAGAACAGCAAGGGCTAGAGGTCTTTGCTAACGCTTCGAGTGGGGTTCTCGGTCTGGCCAATCGATATGATGGGCTTGACTTGCCTGGTGACGCTTGTCGGATTGTTGTCCTCGCCGGAAAACCGGGTGTTGTCGGGCTGCAAGAACGGTTCCTGAGTGAGCGGGCAGAGGCCAATGCTGCTCTCGCCGAGCGCGTGCGTACCCGAATTGTACAGGGCGCAGGACGCTGTACTCGTGGTCCGAATGACTATGCTGTGGTGGTCGTGCTCGGGCCTGACATCATGCAGTACTTCTCTCG
>JABCOB020000091.1 GCA_013333835.2 Bacteroidia bacterium | reverse complement strand
TCAGCCTTACGTCCAGCGACATCCAGATTGCGGCTGCCAAGGTGGAGGGGAGCAACCAGCGGGTACACCTCAACCGAACGGAATACACATTCACCAGAGGTGAGAAGAAGCTCGCCCACCAAGGACTAGAGCTCATTGCGCAGATGCCGAGGCTGATGACCGATCCCCAGACCGACAAGCTCACCACGCAGACGGGGAAAGAGGTCACCATCCTCATCAACGGTGTGAAGGCCACGCAAGAGGAACTACAGGCCATCCCCACCGACAAGATCATCAGGGCCGACTTCTACGACCTACCCCCTGCCCGCTATGCTGGGGTGGGCGCGCTGGTAGATGTGAAGACCAAGCGGCTCGACAACGGATGGAGCCTCGGGTTCAACGCGGGCCACGCCGTTACCACTGGCTTTGGCAATGACTACGCCTACTTCTACTACAACAGCGGCAACCACCAGCTAGGGGTAACCTACGGAGTCAATATCCGTGACTACAGAGACCGCAAGGCCCACCAGGTATATGAGTACACCTTGAAGGGCATCGGCTACCGAGATAGCACCTACTCACACGACCATTTCGGCTACAATACCCACTCGCCGAAAGTCCGCTACGCCTACAACGGTGCGCGCAATCTATTCAAGGTGGAAATTGAGCCGCACTACCTCCACTACTTCTCTTACGACCAGACCACTCGGCACTACACACACGGTGCCACGGTAGACCTTCAGGCGGGCAAGAGCATGCGCCGCGACTACGAGTGGCGACCCTCCGTCGACCTCTACTACGAGCATCGCTATGACGAGGAGCGAAGGCTATCGGCCAACCTTGTAGGTACCTACTATGATTTCCGCTTGGCGCAGAGCAGAGATCTACAGAGCGACGACAACTCCAGCAGCTTCCACGAGCTACAACGGCAGAAGAACCGAAAGGAGTCTGTAATCGGCGAGGTTGCCTACAGCGCGCCTCTCGCCAAAGGCCACGAGTGGAATACTGGCTACAAGGCGGAGGCGTGGTGGCTACAGGCCAACATCACCAACAGCCTCGGGCAGGGTGACTACCATAGCTGGGGACTCGACCACCGCGCCTACCTCGAGGTGCAGGGTCCCATTGCCAAAGGGCTTACCTACAATGCCAACGTAGGCCTCCGCCACCGCATAAACCGCTACACCCACACCAAGGAGAGTCTCTGGTTCGTCACACCCTCTATTACCCTGCGATACAACCATAGCATCCACAGCCTCAAGCTAGTGGGGCTATACACCCCTAGCACCCCACTCCTCACACAGCTCAGCGACAATGTGAGCCGTACCAACGAGAACATCATCTCCACGGGCAATCCACATCTCAAGACCGGGGGGTACTACGGGATCAATGGCGACTACAGTATCAACACCCGCTACCTCAATGGCGAGCTTGGTGGACACGCCTACATCCAGACGAACTACATCAAGCAGATCGCCTCGGTGGATGAGCCCAACAACCGAATCGTCATCCGCTCGGAGAACCTCAGGCTCAACCGGGTGATCAGTGGCTACATCGACCTCTCGGTGTTCCCGCTCGGCAACCGTTTCCTAGAGCTCTCGGGATTCTACCAGGCGAGGTTCACCCATATCGACGCACGGCAGGTGCAGCTAAAACGGCAATCTGATATCCGCGGGCTGGTGCAGGTGTCGCTGAACTTCGGAGCCCTAGAGTCGCTTCCCAAAGCTTGGCAAGGACTATCGTGCTTCTACTACCACTACTTCCCTGGCTGGATGCAGGATGGCATCTACCTCTACCTCGGCGAGAACATGCAGGCCGCAGACATCAGCTACCGATGGGGTAACTGGAAGTTTGGCGCCCGCATGCTCTGGATACTCGGCCCCTCGCACTACGAGACCAAGACAGACACCGACAACAGCCCTCTCGACTACCACAGCGAGACCAATATCCATGACAACACCCGGATGATGGTTTTCTCGGTGAGCTGGGACTTCCGCAGCGGCAAGCAGCACGAGATACGGCAGCAGCTGCAGAACAGCGATGGGGAAGGGGCGGCGCTGTAGGGCTACTCTGCATACTTGGCATACTCATCTAGTTTCTTTAGGAACTCTGCCCTATCTCTACATTTCGCCCCATCGAAACAGTAATAGTGAGATGTTGCCGTTTGCCCTTGCTTTTCCACCCATTTCCTATCTTTCAGAGGGTAGACATGGTCGTCTCTCTGCCAGCAAAATTGTTTCCCCTTGTAGGTGAAGTAAATATCCCAACCACAGAAGAGATTCGTGCCTTCTATACTTTGAGAACTTTTTATTCCCTCGCTGTGCAAGAATTCGTCTCGCTTGCGATTGACTTCGTTTTCTCTTTTGGGATTAGCAAGGCAAATCCCCTCATCCCTAGGCGGATAGATGACCCAAGGTTGTTGTCTATATTTCTCGCATACAAAGGTACGTCATTTTCTTAAAACACACTATATATTCGCAAAAAGGGCGCAGGAGTAACCCTGCGCCCTTTTACTTTGGCTTTTCTCTGATTGATTAGTACCGCATCTCCACCTCACGGGTTGTCATCTCCCGTCGGGTCGTCTGGTCTTTCCCGTTGGAGAATCGGTAGCGAACCGAGAGGTAGACGGTCGGGAAGTCGTACCGGTTGTTGTAGACGATGGTGTAGCCCTCGCGCTTGCTCTCTCCTTTGAATCGAGGCGCAATTAGCCCCATCCCAGCTAGGCTTATGGATAGCCGACGTTTGAAGAGACTCCAGTAAATCCCCGGCAGTATGCTGTAGGTGGGGTCAATGCTCCCTGTAGCCTTGTACCTACGCCCTACGTACTCGGTGTAAAGGTAGCCTGAGAGCGTGCGGCTGCTGTTGAACGTGAAGTCGAAAGATGCAGAGACACCCCACTGCCGTCCCTCCACCACTCGCGGAAGGTTAGGGATAGTGCCCCAGTAACGGGTGTAGCCATATGACCCTGCCAGGGTGACCTCCATCCAGCTGAGTCCATCGTAGTAATAGCTAGCCCTACCGCCTACGTACAGACCATCCTGCGCATTCTGGGTTTGCTGGTAGACCATCCCATCCTTGAACGTGGCGACAGTACTGATGAGGCCGAACTGCTGCCATACGTTGGCGGACACAGTCCAACGCCCACGCCAACTATAGCCCAGCCGGTAGCTATAGGCTGTGGAAGGGTGGAGATTGGGGTTACCAAGGAGAATAGTCTGCCGATTCACCCGCCACTCGAAGGGGTTTAGACTGCTGAACTTCGGTTGCTCAATGGAGGAATTGATGGTGAACGACAGCTTGTGGTCGCCAGGGAATGTGTAGGCAGTATGCAATGAGGGTAACCACTCTGTGCGGAAACGTAATGGGTTATCTGGAAGCCCCCGTTGTGTGAGAGCATTCCCCACGGTGGTGGTACGCAGCCCCACACGCATCCAGACGCGATCATTGAACCTTAGCGTAGCGCTAATATAGGGCGACACCACCAGCTCGCGCATCACAACGGCATTCTGCTGGCTGAAGGTCTCGTTGGGGTCAGCCCTATGAATCTGCCCGTGTGAACGGTCATTCGCCGTGTTGCTCCAGAGCCCTTTCACCCCAAAATCCAACTTGTAGCGATCTGCTGTGTCAAGGCTGAACGAGTAGTCATGGTTGAGCCCTATTCCCGAGGTGGCAATTCTATCCCGATCCTCAAAGGAGAAAAAGGATGGGAGCGTGGCGGCATGTCGCCCTGCGTAATCGATATTCGTACTCTCCTGCTTGTAGAAGTAGGAAGCTTCGAGCCACACGGTATTCGCCCGCCCAAAGCCGTGCTCCCAGTAGGCGTTAGAGGAGAGCTGAGGGCCTCGATAGCGGTAATCGTTCCGCCCGAAGACCTCTGGGATTCCCAGCGTTTTGGGGAGGGTCTCCTCATGGCTCTCCTCCAGCACAGAGTGCCGCATCCAGTCATAGCGCCCCATCAGCCCCACATGCCCACGGGGGGAGTACTGGTACTGCACAGTGGCATTGCCCCCAGCATGGTTGGTAGGTCCATATGAGGGCGTGGTAACCCTATAGGTCTTATCCTGATAGTGATAGCTCACATCCTCCTGATGCCCAGTCCCCACCTCATTGCCATAACCCCCGAATGTCCAGAAAAGCTTGCTGCGATTGTAGAGCAACGAGGCGAAACCAGCGTACCGGTAGTTGTGGAACGGGGCGTACATGAACTCCGTACCTACATTGCCCCCCATGTATTCACGGAAGACCGACGAGGTGTGGAGGATTATCATTGCGGTGTTGCCGTCTGGGTCATACTTCAACGGCGGCTGCGTGAGAACTTCCACACGCTGGATCAGGTTGGCATCGTAACGCTTGAGGACCTCTGAGAGTTCCCCCTCACTCACCCGTTGCAGCACATTGCCAATCTTCACTACCACATGCTCCTTGCCCACCACAGAGAGCGCATCGCCCTTTACCTGAACGTTGGGCAGCTGACGGAGGAGGTCGAGGGCATCGTTGCTCTTTTGGCGCAGACGGGTTACATCCACTGAGAATCCATCGGGCTGGGTGCGCACATTCATGGCCTTGCCCTGCACCACCACCGTCTGCAGCTCCTGGCTGGTCTCCACCAGCGTTATGGGTTCAATATCCACACTTCCGCCCGCCTTTATCTCTACCTGCTGGTAGTGGGGCGCATAGCCAAGGTAGCTCACACCTAGGGTATACACACCCTCCGTAGCCTCTAGCTGGTATTTCCCCTTGCTATCGGTTACCGTATTGGCGAATACCTTACTGGCCGTGGAATCGCTCGCAAGGTAGACAGTGGCATAGTGAAGAGCCCTGGCATCGCTACTCTGGATAGCACCTGCGACCTTCCCCTTATTACCTTGGGCAAAGAGGGTGAAGGGGGAGAAGGCGCAAAGGAACAGAATGGGGAGAAAAAATCTATTCATGAGTGATAGTGTGTGTAAATTTAGGAGCAAGATGGCATCGTGGATCTGGAAAATCATAATTAGAAGTCCCGTAGGCCTTCATGATATTGGCATAGCACCGATTAGAGGCCTCGAAGCAGGGGGAGAAATCGGCGCATCGGCTACACGGGCTCTTCGGAGCTATCGATGATTGCTTACGCCGCCATATGATTACAAACATCTGTTAGCACAAAAAGAAACTAGTTTCCAACCGCAAAGGTAGGGGGCTTTTCTGATACTTCTGGTATACCAAAGTATACAAATTCACAAATGCGCCTCCAAAACCCACCCACCCCCGTTCAAAAGTTCGTAGCGCATTCTGAAAATGAGCACGCCTTGGTATTGAATACCGCACCAATACCAACCAGCAGGAATCCACAACCAGCTCAGCCTATTCGAGATCAAGCAGGTGATGCTGCCTCGCGAAGGCTATGGCTGATGTCATATTCGGAGCCTCTAGTTTCTCGATTAGCTCACTTCGGCATTTCTTTATTGCTGCAACCGAAAGGCACAGGGCCTCGGCCATCTGCTCGACTGTGTACCCCTGGTAGCCCCATATCACCATCATTTTTTCCCTCTGTGTAAGCCTTGGAAATTGGTACTTCCGCCAATTTTCTTGCTGATACGCCTCTCCACTCCCAGTGTCCTTGTGATAGATGATGGCGCACCTCTGGGCTCTTGAGGACACCGAGGCAATCATAACGAATAGTCGAGAGCGTGCGTCTCCAAATTCTAGAGGACTAATCTGGTGATTGACAAAAATTTGATGATGGTCTCTTAGCCGTAGCAATAACGTATAAGAGCAAATAAGACCATTCTCATTACCGCCAGATTCGGACATAAAAGTCTGGATATACCGCCCATGTACCTCTCGCATAAAGCGGAACTCTTCGTCAGAAAATAGCACTCGCCATTTCTTTTCCCATTCCTGCGGAAGGTCAGATTCTAATAATGCACCAAGAAGAGGTGTTTTGGAGAGGCGAAATGTACGAAGACTATTAAGTTCCAACAAAAAGATACGCCTGTCGCTTAACTTTGATATGGAATCCAATAATTGTCTACTACATAGAGAGCAATCTTGCGAAATACCCTCCCCCAGAGTTCTAGAAATCTGAATCGACCCTTTTATACCTTTGTTGCTTTTCCTCATTCTCTCCAAGGCTAGCCAATCTCCTGTTCTTTCTGAACCCAACTGACACACAGCGTGGGACAGTACCCTATCTACCCAAAACTAGACGGCAAAGTTAGCATATTTTCCCGTTGCCCAATTGTAAATACAGAGAACGCTAAAATAAGCCGTTTTGATCTTTTAGATCTCTGTACCGATGCAACGTACCAGAGGATTTTTACAATCCCATAACCAGAACGGACGCAGAGCTACCCACTCGCGCTGCACCTGAACTGCCCATTCCCCTACCGCATTATCACCACTGCCCGGCGCTCGCTGCTCGGCTTGCCGAACTCCCAGCGGAGTTTCACCATCACGTAGCCTGGGATGCGCGAATACACACGCTCTGTTTGGTAGAGAGCGCCGAAATCCACCTCGCGCCATTGGCTCTCGTCCAAATTCAGCAGTCGCCTACCGACGAGAATGACCGACATCCCCTTCCAGAATGTGTAGGTGAATTCGGCATCGGCCACCCAATTGGCCCGTGCGTTGAGCAGTGACTCCGGCTGCTCATAGCCAAAGGTTAGTGTAGCCCGTATCGGATTCCGCTTGTAGATTAGCCGTGCCTCGCAATTCCAAGACTCTGAGAACCACAGGGGACTTTCGGCTATACCGAATCCCGTGCGTGCCCACTGGCCCGATATGCCCACATTGAAGGGCGTGGAGTAGCTACTCCGCACCGAGGCTGATAGATCGACACCACCCTGGCGATGCTGCGAGAATGCGCCCCCATACACCGCCTCGCCCTTACGAGCAGACAGCGAAGCCCAACCGCTAAGGTTCCAAAATGCCCCCACCTGGTAATTTCCTCTCAATGAGGCACGTCCACTATGGCCCTGGGTCGTAGTGTAAGGCGCATAGAGCGTAAGCAGACCCCACCTTAGACCGCTCTGGCTGAAATCCTCATCGCGAGAATAATCCACACTCCCGTACAGACTCCATTTACCCTCCTCATCGCTAAGACGCCCGCCGATGCGGGCATATGGCTCCAACGTGATGTGTGTAAATGAACGGCTGAAATCCCTATACCGCAGCATTCGGTAGCTCATTGGCACATAGCCCGCCAGCACCCAGTCCAGCTGCGTCTCCTGTCGCCGCAATCCAGCACTGAGACTCAAACGATTCTGCTGGGTGAAATTGAAATCCAGCGACCCGCCAAAGGTTAGGTACGGCTGGGCATTGAGAGGCTCTGTATGGACGATCTGAGAGTATCGATAGGCTAGCAGATTCGCATCCCCCTCAAGGCTAAAACGCACAAAGCCTTTGGTTTTACGCCAAGCCAACAGCAGGGTAGTAGTGGTTCTAAGCAGGTCGGCATCATTGCTGCTGGTAAGCCGCCCGATATTTGGGATGGTGCGATCTGCAATCACCCCGTCTGGGCTGCTAAATTCACTGGTAAATCGGCGAAGGGCTGTAGAGCTACGCAGGCCAACCTCGAGGAACTGACTCTCCAGCAAGCGGAATTTGGCCGAAAGCGACCCTTTCAGCTGATGGTCTTGCGTGGTAGAGAGGTGATCTACCCTATGCAAACCGCCCGCCATAGGGGCAACTAAGGGCAGGATTAGAGAATCTGATTTCAAGCCATAGGCAGGCTGTTCTTTAAGATACGAATGTGTAAATTTAGCCTCAAGCAGATGCTTACCCAGCTTGATGTTGCCCATGAGATCTTGCTGCAGATAGAAGGGGCTATTGGTAGTCAGTTCGGCAGACTGCAGCACTCGAGAAACGAGTAGATCGCCCGCCAGATGGTCGTCCTGCTCCCGGCTCAGGGTGCTAGCAATGGCATACCGCCAAAGCTGGTAGCGATTTGGCGTGTAGCTGATACCCAGCATGCCGAAAACCCCGCGGTAGTAGCTCAATCGGCTATCCTGCGTGCTAAGCGTTTGGCCAGAATCCAGACCATGCAGCACGTGGTAGTCGGTACTGCTACGGGTACCCACCTTGCCCTCAGCCACCAGCAGACCTGCATTCACCTTCATCGTATCGGGCTTATTGTAGGTGTAGTAGAGTGAGCCAAAGGCCGTGCGAAGCCGATAGGAATCCCGTGGTGGCGAGGCCAGCTGCCAGAGTAGCGTGTTGGACGGGAGGTTCTGCATATTGTCCATTCCCCCCTGCAGCCCGAGGAAATCAGCACCCGAAAATGACGGATTGCCCGTATTCCGATTGGTAGCCGCCACACCCGCAAACATGTGTTTTTTCCCAATGTACATCGCCATAGCCCGCCCCGTGTAGACGTGCTTGTAGCCATAGCCAACCTCCACCTCGCCAGTGAGCTTATTCCACATGCTGGGCTTCACCGCCACATCTATCACCGTCTTGTCTGAGCTCTCAAACCCCTTGCGGAGGTCGTACTCGCTGTAGCCGTGGATTACCGACACGCTATCGGCCACATCGGCACTCACGTGCTGGGTTGCCATCGTCACATTCGTGCCAAAGAGGTCGCGCCCGTTGAAGAGGATCTTCTCCACGGGCTTCCCCTGGGCGGTTACTCGGCCACTCTCGCTCACCTTCAGGCCCGGGAGCTGGGCGAGAAGATCGCCCAGAGAGCGCTCATTGCCAGTAAGGTAAGCCTTTATATTATACTTCACCGTGTCGCCCGATATCTTCATACCTCGTCGGCGGGCCTCTATGCGCACTGCTGCAATCTCCTTGGGATCCTCGCGCATCTTGAACACGTAGACCGGCTTTAGGGGTGCTGTAAGCGTCATCGTCTCCGTATAGTAGCCCAGCGCATGCACCTGTAGCCACTTGTTGGTTGCCCCGTATTTCTCAATCTGAAACCACCCTTGCTCCCCGCTCTGGGTGTGCTGCACCACGGTAGAATCGGCAGGATTCACCAGCAGCACAGTGGCGTAGGGGATAGAAACCCGATTCTGATCCTCCACCATGCCGGTTATCTTATCGCTCTCGCCGCTACCGAATACAATCTGGGATTTCGCCGTTTGGCCGATGAAAAGACCCAGAATGATCATGCCTAATGCCGCGCGTATATATATCCGCATAGCCTAGTATTATGTGTTTTTATTTAATGAGAATGCAGAAATCTATCAACAGTAAGTACAACACCTTACCCTACGTGAACATCTACTTCGCAGCGATCCCAGCCGTAGAAACTATGTGTAAAAATTCAAGGTCTTCAACATCGTAATAATCGGGCAGTTTCTTCCCATTCACATAGAGCTGTGGTGTGGATGCTATACCGTGCATCACGCACCATTCCTGCTGCAAATGTACAGAATTCTTTGCACGCTCGGTTGCCTTGCCACTGCACTTCTCCAGCCAGCGTGTCGGGAACCCCTCGGCAAAAGCACGGAGTGCCTCGTGAATACCCACCTGCCCCACCAGTTCTACCCATTGGGCAGAGAGCCTTTGTAATGCAGGAGAGGGTGAAAACAGCACAATCTGCAGGCGCCCAATTCCAGATGCACCTGCCCGTTCCAGCAGCAGGCTAACCCATCTAGCGCAAATGGGGCAATTGAGCCCAATGACCAGCACGCTCGGTTGCCCGCTGTCACCCAATCTCCACTCCATCAATTCATCAGTGGGAGGAGGAGGTACCGCCGCACTCGCACGAAACAGCACTGACACTACAGCAGGGTCGAACCGAAGCTGATTGAATGCCAACCTGTACTCTCGTCCTTCTTCCCTACCACGCCACTTCATCCAGTAGAGATAACCCGCCGAAACTGCTAGAAAGTAGAGTGCCAAGCCGTATAACGACCTGCCGAAAACCCCAGTATAGCTTGCCACACCGCTAGCGAGCATCCATATCCCAAGTATCGCCAGCAGCAGCTCTACTACCAGCACGAGCAGGCATATAGTGCACCAGCTCCCGAGCCGCACACGCTGGATGTAGAGGGAATAGGGAATGAATAGCACGCTGAAAATCCACACGATGCTCAGAATCCACAGCGACTGTGAAGATAGCCCAACTACTGACATACAGATCGGTAGGAGAAAGTAACCCACCCCAATTTCTCCCCAACCTAAACCTCCGAACAAATGGGCATACCGACTGGTAAGCACCCTGCCGCACCCCGCATCATCCTCCTTGTGGTGGCACAGCCTGCGACCAACAAGACTCTCTACCCCCGCCGACTGTAGCACGGCCACCACTGATAGCACCAGTCCGAATGCTGACAGCAGCACCACGGGTAAGCCCCACCAAGCGGGTAGATAGGCAAGTACCCCGAGCAGGGTAAGCAATGCGGCTAGCGCAACGAAGGCATAGAGACAAACCCTGCGGAGCCGTACACTCTGCAGCTTTTGGCGAATACGACCCTCGGGCGGCCTAGGGCTATACCCCTCCCTGTCGAACACTACAGCTACCCCAGACCACACATCGGCCAGCCGAGCTATAGGAATCCTCCGCCGCCGTCCCTCGTCATCAAACAGAGTAACACCTTCAGCATCTGTCGATACCAGTACTGCCAACCTCGCCTCGTCCTCGCTACCGAGCACGAGCAATAGCGGTTTTGGCCAATCGGCCAGCAGCTCATCCACGCTTCCCCGCAGCGCCACGCTGCGCATGCCGCACCTGGCAAAGGCGTTGCCTAAGGCCTCAAGCCCAAACCCCAGAGGGTAATCATCCACAAGAACCCTCACCCTAGGGTAAAGCTGGCGATGGCCGAGAGCTACGCAAAGATGGCGAATAAGCGGAGATTTCACACCAAGAGGTATTTATCAATATGCTGCGGCACGCTCTTTTTAATGCGACGCCCTTTTTATCGCGACGCGGCGCGCCACGTCGCTACAAACACCACCCGCCTAGCAAATGGAAAACCTACAGCCTCCTTATCGCGACGCGGTACGCCACGTCGCTACAAACCCCACCCTCCTAGCAAGGGGAAGCACTACAGCCGCTTCATCGCGACGCGGCACGCCACGTCGCTACTAACTCAGCCCCGCCTGGCAAACGGGAAGCGCTACAGCCTCTCCCCCACCCGCTTCACCACCCCCTCCACGTCGGAGGCATCGGGCAGGGCGGCATCCAGCAACCGACCATCGGGCGAGAGCAGCAGCAGGCGGGGCGTGTGTAATTTCTCGATCCCTAGCATTTGCAATAGCTGGGTGCGCAGCGCCCTATTGCTACGCCAGTACTCGCCCTGTAGGCCGTGTAGGTAGAGTTCGCTGCGGAGGTTGTAGTCGCCATTGTCAAAGCAGACATGCACGCTGCGCACATCCTGCTGGGCCAGCTGGTGCTCAATCTCTGCCAAAGCACCCACCTGCTGGGCAGCCTCGCGGCTGTTGGCCAGCCAGCACCATACCAGTACTCCGCGAAGCTTTTCACCTTCCACTGGCGCCACAAGGCTATCGAGCGTTGGCTGTCCTGGGCGGAATACCCTAGGCCCATACCCCCGCTCTATCCCCGCCCTATAGTTACGCCAAGCTGCCAGCGCGAGCGAATCGAGCCGAGTGTGCTCTCCCTGCGACTGGCGCATCTACAGGAGTTGCGGGAGTTGCACTGTATCCTGAGCCCGCCCCGCATCGGAGGTTGCGTACTCCACATGGTCGAGCACATCCATAGTGCTACGCACCATGGCACAGTAGCGGCATTCTTCTGGGTAGCGCAAAATGGGGGTCTTGTAGGCCTTGCCTGCCACCGTATCAAGCAGCCCCCTCTGCACAGCCAGCTCGCGCCCTCGCCGTTCCTGGTAATCGCAATACTTGTCGAAACGCCGATCATTGCAAGAGCCTAATCCATAAATGTGTTTTTTATTCCACTGGATGAGCATTTGGCCTTCCTTCCCTCTCACCCCGAACCACGTGGGCCAGAAAAGCCCGTAAGTAGCCATGCGTTCAAATGATCTGACATATGCACCACGCCTACACCACGGAACTCCTGACGCCTTCAGCTCTCGGCTGTACTGCCGAACCATACTCTTACGGAAGGCCGTGAGGCTATCGAGTGCCGCCCGCATGCCAATGCGCTCACGATTGGCATTGCTCAGCCAACGGTCTCCTTGCGCCCTAAAGCTTGCAGGGCGGTCGGAAATCCTCACGTCAAATTTTACTCTCGTTATTTCGCTATTGCTGGGGAAGCTGTCGCTATTACGGAACTCCACATACACACTATCGCCTCCCCACACCATGGGGCTAATCTTCCCATCGCCGCACACAACTTGTATGCTCGCAGGCCCAGCTAGCCGAAACTTCGCACGGAATCGCCCCGAATCGTCGAGCTCCACATAGTGCCCCAGCGATTTCGCTCGCCAGCACAGCGCATGGTGCTCCATGCTCGGCACGATATCATTTGGCACTACCACCAGCACCTTGCCCCCTGGTCAAAGCCCTCAGCCCTTCCGCCACAGTAATGTACCGTTGGCATGATGGGAGCGCGGCCAGCATGCCTACGCCCAGCAGGATGGAGAATCGTCTTTTTCTGCGCATCGTCGTCATGGTGTTAAGCTTCATGCGGCAAAGTTAGCGAAAATTTTAGGGATTGTATAGAAATGGGACTCTTGTTTCCTGGTAGGGGAGGCGCTGTAGGGGCGGGCCGAGAGTTGCCCGCCCACCTGCAAGCGCCCACTCATCCGTATGGCAGGCAGAACGCTGCGCACCCTTGCACCCTATCGAGTCCCCCGCAAAACCCATAGGGACGATACAAGGCACTTATACCGCAAAGCGGCTCAGACCCGTTACCACGACGCGGCAGATCCTTTTATCGCGACGCGGCACGCCACGTCGCTACAAACGCCCACTAGGGCGCACTCTTCTCCCCACCTGCGCCGTACCATCGCCCTACCATCGCCACTGCATGTTCGGATTTTAGCACGAAATCCGAGGATGAAGCGACCCTGGTAGGGCGATGGTATTGAGTTGGTACGGCCCAGGTGCGACAAGAATAGCAGGAGTTCTCGGCGTTTTTGGTGTTTGTAGCGACGTGG
>JABCOB020000090.1 GCA_013333835.2 Bacteroidia bacterium | reverse complement strand
CCTATTCTCCCGTTCCTCGGAGGACGTAGCGACGCGGCGTGCCGCGTCGTTGTAAAACGTATGCTTGAAGAACATTTTAATCAAACACTCCCAGTTCTAGGGGCGGTGCTGTAGGAGCGGTGCCGAGCAATGCGAGTTGATACGCGCCCCAAAAAACAGAAAAAAAAAGCCCCTACCTAGGCACCCACGCCCGCCCCTTTGCCCTGATCCTCCCCAGCCGGTTTGCATTTTTCCCCACTTTATTGTATCTTTGCGGGCAGAAACGCAAAAACGCAGGGTAATATCCTCAGTAATCTCTTAATTCTATGCCGAGTAAAATCAACTCCATGTCGCCCCTAGAGGCCGTCTCGATCCTCAAGAGCGGCGACCACGTGCACCTGAGCAGCGTGGCCAGCACCCCCACCATCCTGGTGAACGCCATGTGCGAATACGCCAAGGCGAACGGGCTGCGAGATATCCATGTACACCACCTGCATACCGAGCCGCCAGCTCCCTACGCCAACCCCGAGTATGAAGGAATATTCCAGCACGATGCCTTCTTCGTGGGGAAGAACGTCCGCAAGCAGGTACAGGCGGGCTATGCCGACTACATCCCGATATTCCTGAGCGAGACGCAGAATCTCTACCGCAGCGGGGTACTGCCGATCAACGTGGCGATGGTGCAGGTATCGCCCCCCGACAATTCGGGCTACGTCTCGCTCGGCACCTCGGTGGATGCCACCCTCGCGGCCATAGAACGCGCCGACACCGTGATAGCCGTGGTGAATAAGGATGTACCCTGGGCGCTCGGCGACGCGCTGATACCGCTAAGCGCTATAGACCGCTTTGTGGAGCACGACGAGCCGCTGGAGGAGGCCATTCCCGCCCAGCCAAACGAGCAGGAGCTGGCCATAGGACGCCACTGCGCAGAGCTGATAGAGGACGGTGCCTGCCTACAGATGGGCATCGGGGCGATACCGAACGCAGTGCTATCGCAACTGGGCAACCACAAGAACCTCGGCATCCACACCGAAATGTTTGCCGATGGCGTGCTGCCGCTAGTGGAGAAGGGCGTAATCAACGGATCGATGAAGGCCACCGACCGAGGTAAAATCGTCTCCACTTTCCTCATGGGGTCGCAGAAGGTCTACAGCTTCATAGACCATAACCCCAACGTGCTGATGATGGATGTGGGCTACACCAACGACCCCTTCGTAATAGCCCGCAACCCGCGGATGACCGCCATCAACAGCGCCATAGAGGTGGATATCACCGGGCAGGTGTGCGCAGATTCCATCGGCACCACCTTCTTCTCTGGGGTAGGCGGACAGGTCGATTTCATCTATGGCGCCTCGCGCTCAGAGGGCGGAAAACCCATAATAGCCATGCCAGCCATAACCTCCAAGGGGGTAAGCAAGCTGGTGAACACGCTAAAGGTGGGCGCTGGCGTGGTAACCACCCGCTCGCACATCCACTGGCTGGTAACCGAATTCGGGGCGGTGAACCTCTACGGGAAAACCCTCCAGGAACGCGCACGGCTCATAATATCCATAGCGCACCCCTCAGCGCAGGAAGAGCTGGACAAGGCCGCCTTTGCCCGCTACGGCAGCCACTACCACTTTGTGAAGTAGGTGAACAACCGCAGCTTTGCACTGCGTAGGATAAAGCGCCCGCACGCCGACATTCACCCCTTCAAAAGGGATGATGGCGCACCCGGGCTATAGGGATGTCAAAATGGGAACGGTGGAATTGGCATCGTGCAACAATTTTCGCACCCCCTACGTTATACTATGGTAAACGCGGTGCACAGGGCACCGTGGAAGTTAATGTGAGTTGAACCAAACTACAAAGTTCCAAAAGACATGAAGCTCAAGCAATTTGCAATGGTAGCCGCAGCCGCAGCGCTGGTGCTAGGCTACACCACCTCGTGCAAGAAGGACGAAGGGAAGAGTGCCCCAACCATCACAATTAAGGATGCCGGCGACAGCAAGGAGATCTCTTCTACAAAGACCTTCCCCGTGATAGTTCGTGTGAAGGTTGACAAAGATCTCACGCTGAAGTCGCTCACCCAGACCTTTACCTACACGAAGGCCGATGGTTCGAAGGTATCGCCAAAGGAAGCCACCACGCTAAAAACCGAAAAGTCAAAGACCACCGATGACTACGTGGCTAAGGTGGAGTTCACCATCCCGGCTGACTGCACGAAAGGCGGGACGATGACCTTCAAAGCTACCGACAGCAATGGCGGTGTAACCGAGAAGGTACTAACTGTAGGCGATGAAACCGCCCCACAGCCCGCGGGTACGCCTATGACCATAAGAGCCAGCATGCAGAATGCCGCCGCCTTTAGCCACTGCGGCAGCGCTGTGGAAGGAGCGTACGACCTAAAGGCTGGCAAGGCAGTGTCGGCCTTCGATACGAAAGCCACGATCTCCATGATCAACAACTCGCCTAAGGGGGCTAGCTCCGCATTCAACCCTGGCTGGACTTCTGGCTCTTGGGATATCGATGGTACAGGTGCTGGGTCGAAGACTGCACGGGGCGATGGGACAGAGTTCGTAAAAGTAGAGGGGGTCGGTACAGACCATGCGGCAGTAGCGGCATTCTGGGCAAATGCCACCGTGGAAAAATGCAAGGAACTCTTCGATAAGGGTTCCAAAAGCACAACTGT
>JABCOB020000089.1 GCA_013333835.2 Bacteroidia bacterium | reverse complement strand
GGTGGGGATGGATGGTGTGGTGGAGCTGCTCGGCAGTTACGCCGGTCTGCATGGCTAGGGCCAGCTCGGCTATCATCTCGGTGGCGCTGGCGCCCACTATGTGCGCGCCGAGGATTCTATGGTCGGCGGCGCTGAAGAGCAGCTTTACGAATCCCTCTCGTGCGCCCAGCGCGGTGGCCTTGCCGCTGGCGGTGAAGGGGAAGTTGCCCACCAGGTACGGTTGGTTCTCCTTCTGCAGGTCGCGCTCGCGGGCGCCCACGCTGGCCACCTCGGGGGTGGTGTAGGTGCAGGCGGGCACCACGGCGTAGTTCACCAGGGGCGGATTGCCGCCGGCTATCACCTCGGCGCAGTGGGTGGCCTCGGCGCTCGCCACATGGGCTAGGGCGGGCGTAGGTATCACATCGCCAATGGCGTAGATGCTGGGTACGTTCGTTCGGTAGTGTTCGTCTACCAGTATTTTACCGCGTTCGGTGGCTACGCCCAGCTGCTCTAGCCCGAGGTTCTCTATGTTGGCCGCAACCCCCACGGCAGAGAGCACCACCTCGGCCTCTAGGGGTTCTACGCCCTTGGCGGTCTCCACCTCCAGCTGGCATAGTGCGCCGCGGGTGTCTACCCCTAGGACCTTGGCGCTGGTGAGGGTTTTCATCTTCACCTTGCGGAATGCGCGGCCAATGGCGCGGCTCACATCGTCGTCTTCCAGCGGCAGGAGGTTGGGGAGGGCCTCTATTAGCGTGACCCGGGTCCCGAGGGTGTGGTAGAACTGCGCGAGCTCAGCCCCTATGGCGCCAGAGCCGATGATGACCATGCTCTCTGGCAGCCTGGTTAGGGCCAGCGCCTGTCGGTAGCTTATCACCTTCTCCCCATCTATCGGGAGGTTGGGCAGCGCACGGGGGCGTGCGCCAGTGGCTATTATGATGTGCTCGGCCTTCAGCTGCCGTGGGGGCTGGTCTTCGGCGGTTACGCGCACTACGCCTGCGCCCTCTAGCGTGCCGGTGCCGGGTATCACGGTGACGTTGGCCTTATTCAGGAGGAATTGCACGCCCCGGCTCATGGTGGCGGCCACTTCGCGGCTGCGGGCTACCACCCGGGCGAGGTCTGGGCCTACCATCTTCACATCTATCCCGTAGAGGTTGGCCTCCCGGGCTGCCTCTAGCACGTGGGCGCTCTGCAGCAGGGCCTTGGTGGGGATGCAGCCCCAGTTGAGGCACACGCCGCCTAGCGATTCACGCTCCACTATGGCCACCTTTTGCCCAAGTTGTGCCGCCCGTATGGCTGCTACGTAGCCGCCTGGCCCACTGCCAATTACCACCGTGCCGAATTTCTCTGCCATGGCTGTAGACTGTATTTGGATTTTATGGTACGAGGTCCTCGGAAGAACTCCGCAAAGTTAGCCCAATTCCCCCAGATTTTGCCTATATGGAGGGATATGCGTACCTTTACGCTGCATTTGAGAAGTGTAAAAACTTGCGAGGGCACTAGATATGGAGGTCGGTTCGATAGCACCCCAAGATATGGCGCTGCCCAAGGAAAAGGCGGGCGAACTGCTGACTAGCATCCGCTGCGGTGGCCGTTTGCTGAGCCTGGCAGAGCCCGTGGTGATGGGTATAGTGAACGTAACCACCGATAGCTTTTACGCCAAGAGCCGCTGCCGCACCGCTAGCCAGATACGGCGCCGTGTGGAGCAGGTGGTACGAGAGGGGGCGGCCATTGTGGATCTCGGGGCTTGCTCTACCCGGCCGGGTAGCATCCCGGTGGATGAGGGGCTGGAGCTTAGGCGATTGCGCAGGGCTGTGGCCATAGTCCGCGAGCTGGCTCCCCAGCTCCCCATTTCCATAGACACCTACAGGGCCAGCGTGGCCGAGGCGCTGATAGAGGAGTTCGGGGTGGAGATATTCAATGACATCTCGGCCGGGGAGATGGACCCCGCCATGCTCGGGGTGGTGGCTAGGCACGGGGTGGCCTACATACTCACCCATATTCAGGGAACGCCGACGAGCATGCAGATGAACCCCACCTATACCGATGTGGTGGCCGAGGTTCTCGATTTTTTTGTAGCGCGGGTGAACAGTCTGCGCGCCCTAGGTGTGTCTGACATCATACTCGACCCGGGGTTCGGCTTTGGCAAGACGGTGGAGCATAACTACGCCCTGCTGCGCAACCTGGGGGTCTTCTCCTCCGTGGGGCTTCCCGTGCTGGCGGGCGTATCGCGCAAGAGTATGATTTTCAAGGTTCTGGAAGTAGAACCGAAAGATGCGCTACTGGGTACCCAGAGCCTCGATACCATCGCGCTGCTCAACGGGGCTCGCATCCTCAGGGTGCACGATGTGCTGCCCGCCGTGCAGGCCGTAAAGCTGTGCAGGGTATACCAGGAGCAGGCGGAGTGGTAGATGCCCGGACACACTACCCGTAGGACCTTTGCAAGAGGACGCTGAAAAAAGGGCAACGCGCAGCGCTAAGACCTCTGCAAAAGTTACGTATGGGTTCAATCTTTTGTGTGGGGGCTTTCCCCTTCTTGTGGGTAAATAGATTTTAATCAATTGATTAAATTTATCGAAGACCGTAGCGACGCGGCGTGCCGCGTCGTTTATGTGAGATTTTCAGAGGTCTTGATCTTGGAATCTAGGCAGGGACGATGTCGGGCAGTGCGAGTACTCTCCCTGTTCCGCAGAGCCTCCTATCCCAACCTTCCAACGCCTAGGGGCAAACAAAAAATCCGTACTGCGAGCCGAATCGCAATACGGATTTCCACCCTGATTAGATGGGCTCCCTACGGGTGCATCTTCGCTAGCCGTACTAGCAGCCAGGCAATCCCCGCGGGCAGTAGCAGAATGCCAAGCAGCAGGAGGGGGGTGTAGCCCGCCCATCCCATCAGCTTAATGAAGGCACCCAGCAGGGAGCACACCACCGATGCCGCTATGAGCAGCACAGGCATAGAGGTCCGGTTTACTATTGTCAGGGAAATTTATGGGTATTAAACTGCGCACTAATAATCGACTGTTCTCTCATATTCCTCGCCTCAAAGGTACAAATTTTAGGGGATTGGGGAAAATGGCCAGAGTGATCCCTTCTTTTCTTTACGCCTCGGGTAGAGATTGTGTCCATTGCTTTTTTGCGTGTCCTATGGGTTTACGGTGTACCAGAGGGGATCTAGCGTATTTTCGTATAGAAATGGCTCGGATGCATTGCTCGTAAGTTTTTTCGTGTTCTCCAGAAGGGGCAGCATCCGTACCTTCTGCATCTACCAGAGGGTTTGGTGCCGTTGGCGGTGTCCGTTAGGTTCGCTTTGCGGTAAAATCGCTACCTTCGCGGGGTGTTGCCTAACCCTCATAGCCCGTGGAATCGCAAACCATTATCTCGCTCGGGATACTCGACGTGGTAGATATCCTGCTGGTGGCCTACCTGCTCTACCGCCTGTACGCCATGATACGCGGCACTACCGCGATGGCCATCTTCATAGGTATCAGCGTGGTGTACGCATTCTGGCTGGTGGTGCGGGCGCTGAACATGGAGCTGACGGGCGCGATACTCGGGCAGGTGATGGGGGTGGGGATGATTGCGCTTATCATCGTCTTCCAGCAGGAAATCCGCCGTTTCCTCCTCTACATGGGCACTCGCTACCTAGAGCGTCGGTACATGCCTTTCAGCCGCTTTTTCGCGAAATCGAGGCGGCAGTTCTCCAGTCCAATCATCGCCGAGATAGTGGCCGCCGCCACCCAGATGGGGCGCGAGAAGGTGGGGGCGCTCATCGTCCTCACACGCCATAATGGGCTGCAGGAGAAAGTGGAGAAAGGGGTGCAGATAGATGCCAACGTGAAGGCGCGCCTGCTGGAGAACATCTTCTTCAAGAATTCACCCCTGCATGATGGGGCTGCCGTCCTAAGCCATGAGCGGATAGCGGCTGCGCAGTGCATTCTCCCGGTTTCCCAGAACCCAGCGATCCCCCGTCGTTTGGGGCTGCGCCATAGGGCTGCCATAGGGCTTACGGAGGAGTGCGATGCGCTGGTGCTGGTGGTGTCTGAGGAGACGGGGGCGATAAGCCTGGTGGAGGATGGGGAGATTACCGAGGGCTACAATGCCACCAGCCTCACGGCAGATCTGCAGCAGAGACTGGCGGTATAAGGCGGCACGGCTCTGCGTGTGGCTACCGCTTCATATGCAGGGCATCCATAAAGCGCGCTATCACCTCGGGATTCCCAGTGTGCTTGCCGTCATCTTCGCTCAGCTTGCAGGTGTCGTTGTAGAAGGTCCAGGTTTCGGTTATCTTGGATGCCACCAGCTTTATCACGATGTTCAGCGGGTCTATCCCGTCAAAATCGTTGGTGAAATGCGTGCCAATCCCGAATGAGGGCTGGCAGTACTTCTGGGCATACTGCTGGATCTCAATGGCCCTATCGGTGTCGAGGGCGTTGCTGAAGACTACCTGCTTGGTTCGAGGGTCGATGCCCAGCGCGCGGTACTTCTCCACTATCTTCTGCAGCTGCTCGCGGTTGTCGCCACTGTCGATTCTCAGCCCTTTGAAGAGGTTGGCGAAATCTTCGGAGAAGTTCAGGTTGAAGATGTCCCACCCAAAGCTGTCATACAGGTAGGTGCCGAGCGCGCCGCGGAACGTGTTGCGCCAAGAATTCATCGCGATATGGTTGGCCATCTGTGGTCCGTACATTCCCCCGATGGCACAGATGAATTCGTGCGCCATGGTGCCCACAGGGGTGAGGTCGTGCTTCATGGCGAGGTAGACGTTGCTGGTCCCAACAAACTGCCCCTTCCACTTTCGGCTTGCGTAGCACGCTTTCATGGCTCTTACAACCGTGTCTTCGGCCTCAAAGGAGGCACGCCGCCGGGTACCGAAATCGCTGAATGCGCACCCAGCGTCGAGGAGGCGCGTAACCTTGCCGATGGACTTCTCGTAGTAGTCAGTGTAGTTGAGGCTCTCGGCCTGCCCGGTCATGCGGTAGTAGAGCTCAGAGATGATGGCTAGCACCTTCACCTCCAGCAGGATGGTGTCTGCCCAGCTACCCTCGATTTCCAAGTGCAGATGCCCAGAGTCGTCTTGCCAGGCCTTTACCCACTCATGGTTGAACCGATAGCCTTTCAGATAGTTGTAGAACCAGTGCGGGATGTAGGCGCATTTGCGTTTCATGAATGCGATTTCCTCCTCGGAGATCACCAGGTTCTCCAGCATTCTTATCTGCTCGGCCAGTTCCTTGGCGAAACCATCGGGGTATACGGCGTTGTTCCGGTCGGCAAATGAGTACTTCACCTGTGCGCGGGGGAAATTGTCGATAACGGCGCAGCACATGGTGAACTTGTAGAGATCGTCGTCAGTAAAATGGTTGATTATCTGTTTCATAGCCCTAGTATCCAGATGTTCAGCTTTCTGGTGTAGCCGCCAGTGAATTTGCTCGGAGCCTTTAACGTTGCTGGGATGCGCTATCACCCAGGCGGAAGGAGGGGTTAGATAGCCTCTAGCAGCGTGGGGTAATACCCTTCAGCCCAGTCCTTTTCACGCACTAGGTATTGCAGCGTGGTGCGGGTTTCCTGCCGTATGAGGAAGCCCGGGATGCTCGCCAGCGCGGCGCGGAGGGCGGGGGTGTAGTGGCGTATGGTGATGAGGCGTAGCCCCTCATTGTAGGCTACATGGAACAGCTGCTGCAGCGCGCTGAGGGCGGGGGGAAGGTGTGTAGGGTCGTTATCGAGGCTAAGCGATAGGCTGATGGCCGATGCCTGTATGAGGTTCGTGCGGAGCTGGTGGGTTTGCAGGATGCCGAAGGCTTCTGCTAGGGTATCTTGCAGGGCAAAGGAGAGGTCGGTAGGCGAGAGGGAGAGTAGGACTTGCCCTTCGCGGATGGCGATTTGGGTAGGGGGATTGCCGTCATGCAGGGCGAGGTTGCAGATGGCAGACCCCTGTTCGTTGGGCTGGTTAAATGGCCGAACGTAGAGGGGGATGCAGGCATTCTGCAGGGGCTTTAGGGCCTTGGGATGCACTATTTTTGCACCGCTGTTGGCCATCTCTATCGCCTCGCGGTAGTCGAGTTCAGGTAGTAGGCTGGCATTGGGGAAGAGGGCGGGGTCTGCGGTGAGAAAGCCGGGTACATCTTTCCATATGGTTACGGCCTTTGCCTGCAGGAATGCCCCTAGGAGCGCCGCGCTGTAGTCTGACCCTTCACGCCCGAGCGTGGTGGTAGTGCCCTCAGGCCCTTGGGCTATGAATCCCTGCGTTACAAAGATGCACGGGCGCTCGCTGCTAAAGGCTAGCCTGGCTAGGGGTTCAGAGATCGCGGTATTCACGGTGGCAGCCCGGTAGACGGAGTTGCTGCGGAATACGGTGCGGATATCTACCCACTGGACGGGGATGGATAGTTGCACTTTTAGGTAGGCCGCTACTATGAGGGAGGAGATGAGCTCGCCGTAGGGTACTACCTGGTCATACACCTGGTCGAAGCTTGAGCCGGGTAGGTGGGTGAGCAGGACCTCGAGGTCGGCTAGCTGCTGTAGCGCTGCGGAGTAGTCTCCTTGCCCGTCGGCGCTCAGCTGCTCCACCATGCTGCGGTGGAAGGTCGCTATCTGTTCTACAGCCTCATGGAGCTGCTCTGGGGCGTGGAGCGCGGCGTTTAGCGCAAGCTCGAGGGCATTGGTCATTTTGCCCATGGCGCTCACCACTATCACCAGGCGGTGCGCAAGCGGTACGGTGCGGACGATATCGCGCATGGCGCGTACGGCATCGGCATTTCGCAGGGAGGCACCGCCAAATTTATAGACCTCTATGGCATGGGGCATAATCTTACATTTCTACGTCAATTACATTGCAGAGTCCTACGCTGTAGGAGCTTGCGAGCTTTTCGTGCCGCCCTATGGTATCTAGGTGCAGCGCGCCCTGGGTGGCTATGTGCACGGTGTCTTTCCCCATACGGTCATCTAGCCTATCGAGAGCCTGGAGTAGGCGGGCACGTTTATCGCGATCTACGGTATCCCAAAGATTTAGCTGGTAGTACCCCTGCGAGAGCTTGCTGAGGAGCACGCCGACCTTTTTGTATTTGCATCCCTGGTGTGCCGACTGATGCAGGAGTTCTAGGGCGATGGGGGTTAGCTCTAGGGGGTCTGCTGTGGGAGTGTTGAGGTGGCGGGGGATCAATTCGTGATGCTGGGGGTGTTTAGGGTGGAATCTATTG
>JABCOB020000088.1 GCA_013333835.2 Bacteroidia bacterium | reverse complement strand
GGCAGGTTATCGAAATCTTGGAATAATACCCGAGGTTGTTTGAATGAAAATGAAGGCGCGTAGAGAAGATCGTCGGATCTTTCTCTGCCGCCTTTTTGAACGGGTGTAGCTCAGTTGGTAGAGCACTAGTCTCCAAAACTAGGTGTCGGGCGTTCGAGTCGCTCCTCCCGTGCGAAAGGACAGACGAGCATGAGAATACGAGGGTATCTGCGTGATGTCTATGACGAAATGCTGCACAAGGTTTCCTGGCCAACATGGAAGGAGCTGCAGTCCAGCGCATTGGTAGTAATGATAGCTTCCCTACTGATAGCGTTGGTAATATTTCTGATGGATATCTCGTTTGAGCATCTGATGGACTGGGTCTATCGGTGGCTGTACTAATACACGGTGAGCAGTATGGAGGGAGTAGGGAACGAGCAGGAGAAGGCATCAGCGCGAGCAGTGGGAGAGGTGGCAGGCCAGCCTGCAAAGAGTGAGCTCCACTGGTATGTGCTCCGTGTAATAGGCGGCCGGGAGCGCCGTGCGGGTCAATTGCTAGAGGCTGAGGTCGCTCGCCGCAGTCTACAGGCGTTGGTGCCGACGGTGTTGGTCCCGATGGAGAAGGTGTATCAGACGCAGAAGGGGAAGTTAGTAACCAAGGAACGGGTCTACTTCCCAGGTTACCTGTTTGTAGAGGCGGCACTAGTGGGCGAGGTGGAGCATTTGCTGCGCAATTCGACCGATGTGCTGGGCTTTCTGACCACAGAGGATGGTCATCCTTCGCCCTTGCGAGATCATGAGGTGAGCCGGATGCTGGGGAATAATGACGATGTTCAGGAGTACCCCGAGGATCCGTTTGCCGTGGGTGATGCGGTGCGGGTGATAGATGGGCCGTTCGTCACGTTCACAGGTACGGTTTCGGAGGTGAATGCCGAGAAGAAGAAGCTGATGGTGATGGTGAAGATCTTCGGACGGAATACGCCTTTGGAGCTGGGTTTCATGCAGGTGGAGAAGGAGTAGGGGAATATGGGAGTTGGCGTGAGCCTATCCTGTGTAGAGAAGAGATGTGGGTGTTTCGTCTGCCCGTAGCGGGAGAGGAGAGAAGGGCAGGAATTAGCAAATAGCGAGGAGAGTTATGGCGAAAGAGGTTGTAGGGTTTATAAAGCTTCAGATCAAGGGAGGTGCTGCAAACCCAGCTCCACCCGTAGGCCCAGCGTTGGGTTCGAAGGGTGTGAATATCATGGAGTTCTGCAAGCAGTTCAATGCCCGTACGCAGCCGCAAGCAGGTAAGCTGCTCCCGGTGGTAATCACGGTCTATGGCGATAAGTCGTTCGACTTTGTGGTAAAGACTCCGCCAGTGGCCGCGCAGCTGAAGGAAGCGCTAAAACTGAAGTCAGGATCAGCCGAGCCGAACCGGCGCAAGGTGGGTAGTTTGAGTTGGGATGAGGTGCGGGCAATAGCCCAGGAGAAGATGCCCGATTTAAACTGTTTCACCATAGAGGCCGCAATGCGGACGGTGGCTGGGACAGCGCGGAGTATGGGAATAACGGTGAAGGGCGACTTCCCCGCGAACCAGTAAAAAGGAGAGAGTTTCATGAAGCTGACGAAAAAACGTAAGGAAGCTCTGGCCCTTGTAGATCGCCAGAAGGAGTACACGTTGGCCGAGGCCGCAGAGCTGGTGAAGCGGATAACGTACACGAAATTCGATGCGTCGGTGGATCTGGATGTTCGCCTAGGCGTAGATCCCCGTAAGCCGAATGAAATGGTACGCGGTGTGGTAACCTTGCCCCACGGTACGGGTAGAGTGGTACGGGTGTTGGCTCTGTGCCTGCCCGAGAAGGAGGAAGAGGCGCGTGCGGCGGGTGCAGACTACGTAGGGCTCGACGAGTATGTGGAGAAGATCAAGGGCGGATGGGTCGATTTTGACATAGTGGTAACGCAGCCGCAGGTGATGGGTAAAATCGGGCAGATCGGTAGGATACTGGGTCCGCGCGGTTTGATGCCTAACCCCAAGAGCGGGACGGTGACCCAGGAGATCGGCAAGGCGGTGAGCGAGGTAAAGCAGGGTAAGATCGATTTCCGGGTTGATAAGCTCTCCATAGTGCATGCATCGATAGGTAGAGTGTCATTTACCCCAGAGCAGATAGTGGAGAACGCCCAGGAGTTTCTACAGACGATAAACCGTCTGAAGCCATCATCGTTGCGAGGAACATACGTGCGTAGCGTGTACCTGTCGAGCACGATGAGTCCATCGATCTGCCTGGATTTGCAGGCGTTGCGTGAAACGAATGCGTAAGCGAGAGGAGAAGAACGATGACACGGGAAGAGAAGCAGAAAACGATAGATGAGTTGTCGGCTCGCTTGCAGGCGTATCCACATTTCTATGTGGTGGATATGGAGGGGCTGAATGCGGAGGCAACGTCTATGCTCCGTCGGAAGTGCTTTGAGCATAAGGTGAAGCTGGTGGTGGTAAAAAACACCCTGTTTGCCAAGGCTCTAGAGCTACAGAAAGATGTGGATTTTTCGGCGGTAATATCTTCGCTTAAGGGCGCATCGGCTGTATTCTTCGCAGAGGTGGCCAATGAACCCGCCAAGCTGATAAAAGAGTACCGCAAGGAGCATGATAAGCCCTTGCTGAAGGTGGCGTATGCCGAGGAATCAGTGTACGTAGGCGAGAGCCACTTGGATGCCCTCGCAAGCCTCAAGAGCAAGAACGAGCTTATTGCGGATGTGATGGTGCTGCTACAGTCGCCCGCAAAGTCTGTGGTGTCAGCATTGCAGACGGGAGGCTCAAAGCTCTCTGGGATTGTAAAGGTCCTGTCTGAGCGTCAATAGCAGGGGCTACGTGTTTGCAAGTGCAGATCCTGTGTGGGGTGTGGGGATGATAGGAGGAGTGATGCAGGAGTTTTAGGGGTTGTTTGAGAGTTTGTTTATGGTGTTAATGTAGAACTTGGTTGTTTTAATTGGGATATAAAGAGATGGCAGATCTGAAGAAGTTCGCGGAAGAGTTGGTAAATCTGACGGTAAAAGAGGCCAACGAGCTGGCAACGATCCTGAAGGAAGAGTATGGAATAGAGCCAGCGGCGGCCGCAGTGGCTGTAGCTGCAGCTCCTGCTGCAGGCGGAGCGGCTGCTGAGGAGAAGAGTTCCTTTGACGTGATACTGAAGGCTGCTGGTGGAGCTAAGCTTCAGGTAGTAAAGATAGTGAAGGAGATTACTGGTCTCGGGCTCAAGGAGGCTAAGGATCTTGTAGATGCGGCCCCAAAGGCGGTGAAGGAAGGCGTGTCGAAGGAAGAGGCCGAGTCGATCAAGTCGCAGCTTGAGGAGGGAGGCGCCGAGGTAGAGCTGAAGTAAAGTTGCCAATAGGTTGCCATGCACTACGACTAAGATCCTGGATGCTCGGAGGAAGCAAATATCTTCTGGCGAGGTTTTTACGAGTGGTGTTTCTGGTATGGGGAGCGCCACCAAGGGGAGTACGCCCTTGGTGGCGGTTTCCAGTTTTTCTATTTCTTGAGATTCGCCGGTGAACGAATCCCTGCAATTCGCCCCGAAAGCGGTAGAGGAAAAGCCTGAATAATTTTCTGTTGGGGCATTACCTTTCGAACGGCAGCTATGGGTTGTGGGATTCTTGGTTGGGTTGGATTTCAGGTCATAAGGGTGTAGGCCTGCCGGTGTGCCGCATGCTTCTAGCATCCTCCTTAGAGCATAGATCGCCTTGGGAGATTCTGGAGTGTTTCGGTAGGAGTTTTGGGAGTATTACCCCCTCGGCTGAAAAGGAAGCAGGTTCGTAGCTCCGATTGCGATAGTCGCTGTTGGCTTTAGTGTGGCCACAGTGAAATGTGCGCCGTTTTTCTGTATTTGGCTTGTTCGGTACAAGAAATTACAATTGCTCTACCCAGATGTCTCATCTCAATAAGCAGCCACGGCATTCTTTTGCACGGGCAAAAGCGCAGTTTGAATACCCTGATTTTCTTGAGATTCAGGTGAAGAGCTTCCGCTCGTTTTTCAGCCTTTGGACTACGCCAGAGGAGCGTAGGCAAGAGGGTTTATACAAGGTATTTTCTGATAATTTCCCGATTTCCGACACGCGTAACAATTTCGTGTTGGAGTTTTTGGATTATTTCATAGATCCATCGCGCTACACAATAGAGGAGTGCATAGCCCAAGGGCTAACCTACAGCGTGCCGCTACGCGCCAAGCTGAAGCTTTACTGCACCGATCCGCAGCATGAGGATTTTGAGACGGTGGTGCAGGATGTGTACCTGGGTACTATCCCCGACATGACACCGCGGGGGACCTTTGTGATCAATGGAGCGGAGCGCGTGGTGGTCTCCCAGCTCCATCGGTCGCCAGGTGTGTTTTTCGCCCAGAGCACGCATAATAATGGAACCAAGCTCTATTCGGCGCGTATCATTCCCTTTAGAGGGTCGTGGATAGAGTTTGCAACGGACATCAACAATGTGATGTACGCCTACATAGATAGGCGTAAAAAGCTCCCAGTAACGACCCTTCTGCGGGCAATCGGGTTCGATTCGGATAATGATATCCTGAATATTTACGATCTGGCCGAGGAAGTGAAGGTTACGAAGGCGAACCTGAAGAAGTGCATAGGTAGAGTGCTTGCAGGTAAGCTATCTCGCACGTGGACAGAGGATTTTGTAGACGAAGAGACGGGCGAGGTTGTAACGACAGACCGTTTTGATCTGCTGCTGGAGCGCGGTGTTGTGCTGGATGAGGATAACATCCAGATAATTCTCGATTCGGGAGTAGATACCATATCGCTGCACAAGGAGACGGGCGGGAGCGCAGAGTATAAGATCATAAATGACACGCTGGCGAAGGACCTCACGAACAATAGCAAGGATGCGGTAACGTATATCTACCGCTTGTTGCGTAATTCTGAGCCGCCAGATGAGGCCACGGCGCGTGATGTGATAGACAAGCTCTTCTTCTCCGAGAAACGCTACGATTTGGGTAATGTGGGGCGGTTCAAGATAAACCGGAAGCTGAACCTAGAGATTGGAGAGGATGTGCGAGTTTTGACCAAGGAGGATATCATTCAGATTATCAAGTATTTGATAGAGCTGAAGAACTCCAAGGCGGATGTGGATGATATTGACCACCTGAGCAACCGTCGTGTTCGCACGGTAGGGGAGCAGCTGGCGAACCAGTTCAGCATCGGGCTGGTGAGGATGGCGAGGACGATAAGGGAGCGGATGAATGTCCGTGACAATGAGGTCTTTTACCCTGTGGATCTGATCAATGCCAAGACGCTATCTGCGGTGATCAATTCGTTTTTCGGAACGAATCAGCTATCGCAGTTCATGGATCAGACCAACCCGTTGGCAGAGATGACGCACAAGAGACGTCTGTCTGCACTGGGGCCTGGTGGATTGTCGAGGGAACGAGCGGGCTTTGAGGTGCGCGACGTGCATTACACCCACTACGGTCGGCTTTGCCCGATAGAGACTCCAGAAGGGCCGAATATTGGTCTTATCTCTTCGCTATGCGTTTTCGCGAGGATAAACTCTCTGGGTTTCATAGAGACTCCATATCGTAGGGTTCGGGATGGGCAGGTAGATTTCAGCGAGGAGGGGTTGCGCTACTACACGGCAGAGGAGGAGGAAAAGCAAATAATAGCGCAGGCAAACGCTCCTCTTACGGAAGATTATCACTTCCAGAATCCCAAGGTGAAAACACGACTTGAGGGCGATTTCCCAGTTGCCGATCCACAGGAGATAGAGCTGATGGATGTGGCGCCGAACCAGATTGCCTCAATTGCGGCTTCGCTCATTCCATTCCTTGAGAATGATGATGCGAACCGTGCGCTGATGGGGTCTAACATGATGCGCCAGGCCGTTCCGCTGTTGTCGCCCGAGTCGCCAATAGTGGGTACAGGGCTCGAGGATGTGGTGGTACGAGATAGCCGTGTGCAGGTGGTAGCCGAGGGGGATGGAGAGGTTGTCTATGTGGATGCCAACCGGATAGTGGTTCGGTATGACCAGACTGAGGATGAGCGTTTCGTTAGCTTTGATCCTGATACCAAGGAGTATAACCTTCCGAAGTTCCTCAAGACCAACCAGAGTACGAGCATGACGCTTCGCCCGATGGTGCATCTGGGGCAACGGGTGAAGAAGGGCGATCTGATGTCGGACGGTTATGCCACGGATAAGGGCGACCTCGCACTGGGGCGTAACCTGAAGGTGGCCTTTATGCCCTGGAAGGGGTATAACTTTGAGGATGCGATAGTTATCAACGAGAAGTTGGTTCGTGATGACTATTTCACCTCGGTGCACGTGGATGAATATATCCTCGAGGTACGCGACACCAAGCGGGGTCAGGAGGAGCTGACGAATGATATCCCGAATGTGAGTGAGGAGGCGACCAAGGATCTCGACGAATTCGGTATGATTCGTGTGGGAGCTAAGGTGGTACCCGGTGACATCCTCATAGGTAAGATAACACCAAAGGGCGAGAGCGATCCATCGCCTGAGGAGAAGCTGCTCAGAGCCATTTTCGGGGAGAAGGCTGGCGACGTGAAGGATGCGTCGCTTAAGGCGCCGCCCTCCCTCTACGGGGTGGTAATAGGCAAGAGCCTCTACTCTGCAGCTGCAAAAGATGCAAAGCGTGGGCGTAACAACAGCAAAGTGGAGAAAGCACGGGTGGATGATGAGTTCAAGCGTGCCGTGTCTGAGACACGAGATTTGCTGCTAGAGAAACTTATGCAACTGGTGAACGGCAAGACTTCGCAGGGTGTAACGGACTACTTCGGCGTGGTAAAAGTTCCCAAAGGGCAGAAGTTCACACATAAGCTGCTGCAGGGCATAGATTTCCTAGATATCAATCCGAATAAATGGACTTCGGATAAGGATAAGAATGCGCTCATAGCGAGGCTGGTGAATAACTATATACGGAAGTATAGAGAGTTTGATGCCGTGCGCCAGCGTAGGGAACTCAATATACTGGTGGGCGATGAGCTGCCTTCTGGGATCATGCAAATGGCCAAGGTCTATGTAGCCAAGAAGCGTAAGATTCGTGTGGGAGATAAGATGGCGGGGCGGCATGGCAATAAAGGGATTGTGGCCAAGATAGTGCGAGACGAGGATATGCCGTTCCTTCCGGATGGGAGTCCAGTGGATATAGTGCTGAACCCCTTGGGAGTACCCTCGCGAATGAACCTTGGGCAGATCTACGAGAGTGTGCTTGGCTGGGCTGGTAAGGAGCTGGGAATGAAGTTTGCCACACCAATTTTTGATGGGGCTACGCTAGATGATATATCGGAATATACCGATAAGGCCGGGCTACCCCGGTTTGGCGCGATTCATCTTCGCGATGGCGGCACAGGAGAGCTTTTCGACCAGCCGGCCACAGTGGGGGTAATCTACATGCTCAAGTTGGGGCACATGGTAGACGACAAGATGCACGCTCGCTCTATAGGTCCATACTCTCTGATTACCCAGCAACCACTAGGAGGTAAAGCCCAGTTTGGGGGGCAACGTTTTGGGGAGATGGAGGTGTGGGCGCTTGAAGCCTTTGGGGCTGCCAACATTCTACAGGAGATTCTCACGGTTAAATCTGACGATGTGGACGGGCGTGCCAAAACCTATGAGGCCATAGTGAAGGGCGATCTGATGCCTAAGCCAGGCCTGCCAGAGTCGCTCAATGTGCTGCTGCACGAACTGAGAGGACTGGGGTTGAATGTAACATTCGATTAGGCAGCCACCTCTCGCCCAGGTTTGGAGGGCTGTAAACGAGTGTTTTCCCCGTTTTTGCAGTGTACGTTGGGTTACACGGGGAGAGGTGGTAGGCTTAAGGTTTTGGCGTGGTTTTTGACAGTCACAATCTTTGGAGGTTGAACAATGGCTTTTCGTAAGGATACAAAGGATTCTGCGCAGTTTTCCCGCATAACGATAGGGTTGGCCTCGCCGAAAATGATCCGGGAGCGCTCTTATGGCGAGGTGCTGAAACCCGAGACGATAAATTACCGGACCTATAAGCCAGAGCGTGACGGTCTATTCTGCGAGCATATTTTCGGTCCTGTAAAGGATTATGAGTGCCATTGCGGTAAGTACAAACGTCTTCGCTATAAGGGGATAGTATGCGACAGGTGTAATGTAGAGGTAACGGAGAAAAAGGTTCGCCGTGAGCGTAGTGGGCACATCGAACTGGTGGTGCCGGTGGCGCATATCTGGTATTTTCGTTCGTTGCCGAATAAGATAGGGCATCTTTTGGGACTTCCGTCCAAGAAGCTCGATGCGGTGATCTACTACGAGAAATACGTGGTGATACAGCCAGGCCCGACGGAGTGGAAGTACCTCGACCTGCTTACGGAAGAGGAGTATTACTCTACCATCACGTCGCTTCCCAAGGGGAATCAGCAGCTGGAGGATTCCAATCCAGAGAAGTTCATGGCGGGAATGGGCGCTGCAGCACTTGAGATCATGCTCTCACGGCTCGATTTGGATGCGCTTAGCTATGAACTTCGGGATAAGGCGGAACGAGAAACATCGCAGCAACGTAAAGCCGATGCGCTAAAACGTCTGCAGGTGGTAGAGGCTTTTCGCGAATCGAAGGAGGAGCAGGATGGTGTGGTGCGCAACAAGCCAGAGTGGATGATTCTGCGTATCATACCCGTAATTCCGCCCGATTTGCGTCCGCTGGTACCGCTGGATGGAGGACGTTTTGCAACCTCGGACCTCAATGATCTATATAGGCGTGTTATCATTCGCAATAATAGACTGAAGAAGCTCCTTGAGATCAAGGCGCCCGATGTGATATTGCGCAATGAGAAACGAATGCTACAGGAGGCTGTTGATTCGCTTTTTGACAATACACGCCGTTCGAATGTGGTGAAGAGCGATGGGAATCGCCCATTGAAATCGCTCAGTGATAGCCTGAAGGGGAAACGAGGTCGCTTCCGTCAGAATCTGTTGGGTAAGCGTGTGGATTACTCTGCCCGTTCGGTGATTGTAGTAGGTCCAGAGCTGAAAATGCACGAGTGCGGTCTTCCCAAAGACATGGCTGCCGAGCTTTACAAGCCCTTCATCATAAGGAAGTTGATGGATAGGGGGATTGTGAAGACGGTAAAATCGGCCAAGAAGATCGTAGATCGTCGGGAACCGATAATCTGGGATGTGCTAGAGAATGTGCTTAAAGGACATCCAGTGTTGCTGAACCGTGCGCCAACCCTGCACCGATTGGGCATCCAGGCTTTCCAGCCCAAGCTTATAGAGGGGAAGGCTATTCAGCTTCACCCGTTGTCTTGCACGGCGTTCAATGCAGACTTTGACGGGGACCAGATGGCTGTGCATCTTCCGCTCGGCAACGCGGCTATTCTTGAGGCCCAACTCCTCATGTTGGGGTCGCACAACATCCTCAATCCAGCCAATGGTGCCCCTATCACGGTACCGTCTCAGGACATGGTACTTGGGTTGTACTATATCACCAAGCCTCGTGAAGGTGCTAAGGGGCAGGGGATGAAATTCTACAGCATAGAGGAGGCGGTGATAGCGTACAATGAGCGTGTGGTTGACTTGCATGCTCCTGTGACGCTACGTTTCAAGGGCGAGATGATTGATACAACGCTTGGGCGGATTATCTTCAACCAGTATGTGCCAGAGCAGTTGGGATTCATCAATATGCTCTTGACCAAGAAATCATTACGGGATATCATCGGGCGAGTTCTCAAGGAGGCGGGCGTGGCGCGTACAGCCCAGTTCCTTGATGATATTAAGAATCTGGGGTACTATATGGCCTTCCGGGGCGGGCTTTCATTCAACCTCGATGATGTGATCATTCCCGAGGAGAAAGCGGCCATTGTAGATAAGGGCTACGCGAAGGTAGATGCGATCATGTCTGACTACGGTATGGGGCTTATAACCAACAATGAGCGCTATAACCAGGTAGTAGATGTGTGGACGACAGTGAATATAGAGCTTACGAATACCCTGATGAATCGTCTGAAAAATGACGATCAGGGCTTCAATTCGGTCTATATGATGCTGGATTCAGGAGCTCGTGGTTCAAAGGATCAGATTCGTCAGCTTTGCGGTATCCGAGGGCTGATGGCTAAGCCGCAGAAGGCGGGATCTACGAGTAATGAAATCATCGAGAACCCTATCCTTTCGAATTTCAAAGAGGGGCTTTCGGTGTTGGAGTACTTTATTTCAACACACGGTGCCCGTAAGGGATTGGCAGATACGGCACTAAAGACGGCAGATGCGGGTTACCTGACGCGTAGGTTGGTGGATGTATCACAAGATGTGATAGTGACGCAGGATGATTGCGGTACGCTGCGTGGCCTACTTACCACCTACAGCAAGAGCAACGAGCAGAGCGAAGAAGATGCTCGTAGGGAGTTTAGCGATAAGCTGCTCGGACGTGTCAGCACGCACAATATTGTGGATCCCCATACGGAGGAACTGATAGCTCCTGCAGGTGAAGAGCTAACCGAAGAGATCTGCGAGAAGATAAATGCGGCAAAGATTAACCAGGTAGAAATTCGGTCGGTGCTTACCTGCGAGTCTACCCGTGGGGTATGCGCTAAGTGCTATGGCCGTAACCTAGCCACGGCGAGCATGGTGCAGAAGGGGGAGGCTGTTGGTATTATCGCCTCGCAGTCTATAGGAGAGCCAGGCACCCAGCTCACCCTCCGAACCTTCCACCTTGGCGGTACTGCATCGGGTTCTATAGCTGCAAGAACCGTTGTAACCAAGAATGCTGGTCGGGTAGAGTTTGAGGATCTGAAGTTTATTCCCGATGTTGAGGATGATAAAGGGGAAGTCTGCGATTTGGTTACGGGTCGTTCTGTAGAGATGCACCTGATAGATGAAAAGACCGATGTGGTGCTTGAGAACTACCTGATTCCCTACGGGGCGCATCTCTACGTAAAGCCCAACCAAGTGGTATCCACAGGGAAGCTGATTTGCGAGTGGGATCCGCTCAACAGCGTGATAATTACCGAGGTCGGGGGAAAAGCGGTGTTCGATTCAATCATACAGGATGTAACCTATCGTGAGGAGATTGATACCGAAACCACAATTCACCAGAAGATCATCATAGAGTCGCGCGACAAGACGAAGAACCCTATAGTCAAGATTCTAGACGAGAACGGGAATCTCTTACGAGTATGCGATCTCTTTGTGGGTACTCACATCGCCATAGAGGATGGGCAGATGGTGAAGCCAGGGCAAGTGATAGCGAAGATTCCCCGGGCTATAGGATCGGCGGGTGATATTACGGGAGGTTTGCCGCGGGTTACAGAACTCTTTGAGGCACGCAACCCGTCGAATCCAGCCGTGGTATCTGCTATAGATGGGGTTGTCTCGGTGAACCCGAAAGTGAAGCGTGGGGCGCGTGAAGTCACAGTGACCAATCAGCGGCTAAACGAATCGATAATGTACCCGATCAACCTCTCGAAGCAGTTGCTAGTTCAGGATGGTGATAGCATACGGGCTGGAATGCCGATTTCTGACGGAGCAATTACGCCTAGCGATATCCTAGCTATTCAAGGACCAACTGCTGTGCAGGAGTACATTGTCAATGAGATTCAGGCAGTGTATAGGGCGCAAGGTGTAAAGATCAATAATAAGCACTTTGAGGTTATCGTTCGCCAGATGATGCGGAAGGTAGAGATTGTAGATCCAGGCGACACACGATTCCTAGAGCGTGATGTGGTGGATAAGTGGGAATTTAACAGGGAGAATAATGCAATCTTCGATATGAAGTTTGTGAAAGATCCTGGAGATTCCCCCAATCTGAAAGCTGGACAACTGGTTTCTGCAAGACAGTTGCGCGATGAGAATTCTTCGTTAAAGCGTAAGGATCTCAGGTTGGTAGAAGCGAGAGATGCAAAACCTGCCACGGCATCGCAGATCCTTCAAGGGATTACCCGTGCAGCGCTGCAGACTAATAGCTTCATGGCTGCCGCTTCTTTCCAAGAAACGACAAAGGTGCTTAATGATGCTGCGATTCGTGGTAAGGTTGATAACTTGGAAGGACTGAAGGAGAATGTGATCTGCGGGCATCTGATACCTGCTGGTACAGGACTCCCAGAATTCAGCAACCAGCAAGTTTACCTACGGAACGACTCGGTAGAGGATGTGGTAAAGGCAAGAATAGCAGCGGCAAAGAAGGCGCGCTCCAAGGCTACGGAGTCGGTAGAAGAGTAAGCACGATGCACTCAAGCTTGAAGTAGCCTCCTCGTTACATTAGGCGAATTCTGAGGCGCATGTTAATTTAGAGGATAGGGCGGCGTAGCTCTGGTAAAAGCTAGAGCTACGCTGCTTTTTGTTTATAAATTATTGCTATCCGGTAAAACTTTTGGGGGCGTGAAAAAATCGGGCCGACACCACGCACACGGTGTCGGCCCTTTGGGTTACCTTTGCTCTTGCGCAAACAAAGAGGATAACCATGGGCAAAGATAGCCATTTTACTGGACAACAAAAAAACGCACTGAGGTATGCCCAGTGCGTTTTCTACATGATAAGATGTTAGGCTCGATCCCCTTCTGTAAAGTCAGATAGATCGTGTTGTTGAGAGATTTGCTGCCTTCTCCTATTTGAGTACCCCATGCTTTCGACCGATTTTAACGAAGGCTGCTACGCATTGATCGAGCTGTGCGCGGGTGTGTGCTGCCGAGACCTGTACACGAATACGAGCCTGATCCTTAGGTACTACGGGGTAGTAGAATCCGGTTACGTAGATACCCTCATCCAGCAAGTCAGCGGCCATTACTTGCGATAGCTTGGCATCGTAGAGCATTACAGCCAAGATTGCGCTTTGTGAAGGCTTAATATCAAAGCCCGCAGCAGTCATCTTTTCTTGGAAGTAAGCGGTATTCTCCATTAGGTGGGTGTGAAGCTCGTTGCTTTCCCCCAGCATCTTGAAGACTTCAAGACTAGCCCCCACAACAGGAGGTGGTACAGAGTTGGAGAACAGGTAGGGGCGTGAACGTTGGCGGAGCAGGTCTACTATCTCTTGCCGTGCTACGGTGAACCCTCCGCATCCGCCCCCAAAAGCTTTGCCAAGCGTGCCAGTTATGATGTCTACCTCGCCCCGTAGATTGTAGAGTTCGGTTACCCCGCGGCCCGTTTTCCCCACAACGCCTGCCGAGTGGCTCTCGTCCACCATTACTAGGGCATCGTACCTCTTGGCTAGGGCGCAAATCTTGTCAAGGGGTGCTACATTCCCATCCATGGAGAATACCCCGTCAGTTACAATCACGCGGAAACGTTGGGCTTGAGCCTCCTTTAGGCAATTCTCGAGTTCCTCCATGTTGGCATTGGCATAGCGGTAGCGTTTGGCCTTGCTAAGGCGCACACCATCGATAATGGAGGCGTGGTTGAGCGCATCTGAGATTATGGCATCTTCTGCGCCAAAAAGCGGTTCAAAGACACCCCCATTGGCATCGAAACACGCCACATAGAGAATGGAATCATCGAACCCAAAGTAGTTGGCTATGGCCCTCTCAAGGTCACGGTGACGGTCTTGAGTTCCGCAGATGAAGCGGACGGATGACATACCGTAGCCTCGGCTATCCATCATGGCCTTTGCCGCAGCTATCACTCTTGGGTTATCAGAGAGCCCAAGGTAGTTGTTTGCGCAGAAGTTTAGGACATCCTGCGTGCCATTCACCTTGATTTGAGCTCCTTGGGCGGTGGTTATTAGCCGTTCGCGTTTATACAGCCCCGCCTCCTCTATGCTCTTGAGTTCAGCGGCAAGCCAGTTTTGCATTTTCCCGTACATTTCAGAATCTGTTACACGTTACAAACAGCAGGGTTACAGGAGCGTAACACTGCACTGTGAATTCACTTGCACCCACACCCGCAAGCACCCTTCTACAGGGTGAAATTGCCGCAGAGAGAAGGGGATTGTTTAGCGGTTTCTTCACCTCGCAGGGATTCTAGGGCGCTGGTGCTGCTGGGAGGTGGGGATTCGCTAGGTGTTTAATTTTAGCCGTTTCCGTCCGCTACGGTACCGGTTGTAGAGGCTTCCTCCACGCTTGCGATCATTGCGGAGCATTTTGTATATCGTTTGCTGGCATACGCAGGGCATTTCTAGCAGCTTGAAGGTTTCTACAATCTGCCCAGGGCTCCAGTTGCGTTCCAGCAGTCCGACAATACGCATGCGGAGATCTTCATTCGGCTTGTAGGGGCGCTTTTTCTTCTCCCGTCGCCCGTTAGCCTGGGCCTGCGCTATGTCAAAGGTGTATTCGCCCGTTTCTGGATTTGAATTCCGTTTGATTTCACGGCAGACAACCGATTTATGCTTGCCGATAGCCTGGCTTATGGTAATTTGGTTAGCGCCCTCTGCCAGCATTTTGGCGATAGTGTGCCGTTGTTCCTCTGTGATGTGTTTCTTAATCCTTGCCATTCTACCCTCGTTGTTAGGTTTAGCCGAAATGGGGAGTTGTCGGTTTGCGTATTTTCCTAATGTTACGAGAGCTGGAGTATTTTTGTTGCGTTATACCAAGAAATTTGCCAAATCAGCCGGGATTCCTCCCTCTAGTTCATGGACTTCGCCCGCATGGAATCTGAAAGTTCGGGCAGGGAATCTGTTCACAATCGTGTAGTTGTGGGTAGCCATTATGATGGACTTCCCCTTATCTGCCAAGCTACGGAGCAGCAGCAGTATACCCTCGCTTGTTTCAGGATCCAGATTCCCTGTGGGCTCATCGGCTAGCAGTAGCGCAGGGTCGTTGAGTAGCGCACGGGCAATGGCTACACGTTGCTGTTCGCCACCAGAGAGCTGGTTGGGCATTTTGTAAGCCTTGGTGGTGAGGCCTACCTG